>NZ_JBEOWS010000214.1:0-16841 GCF_040296125.1 Streptomyces sp. NPDC002265
GGGGGGGGGCCGGGGGGGGGGGGGGGGGGGGTGGGGGGGCCCCGTAGCGGGGGGTTTTGAACCCGTGGGTTCCTCCCGCCCCTGGAGAACGGTGTGCCGGATGGCGGTGGGTCAGGCGACGATCAGGTAGATCCCGTAGCCCACCGCGGCCGTGCAGGCCGCGAAGCACGCGTACGCGCCCGTCACCGCGAGTGCGGCGGAGCCGCCCTGCGCGGAGGCCCGCTCCTGGCGGGAGAGGCCCATGATGCCGAGGGTGAACAGGGCCACGAGGGCCACGGTGACCACGAGGCTGACGCCGAACACGGAGCCCAGGGCTGCCCAGTCGATGTTCATGGTGAGGCTTCCTTACTTACCGGGTGCGCGGGGCTCAGACGGCGGCGGCCGGCGGGGCGACCGGGTCGGCGGTGGCGGCCGGGGCGGGGATCGTGGCCGTGAGGGTCTCGGTCACCGTGCCGGCGGGGGGCGGGGTCACCGCGGCGATCGCCGTGGTCACGACGCCGGCCGGCTCGTGGGTGTCGTTGACGTTGCTGCTGTCGACGACCTCGCGGCGGGAGATCTTCCAGATCGCGGCGCTGGAGGCGACGAGGAAGACGGCGACGACCGCCGTGCCCCAGTCACCCAGGTCCGTCACGGACTCGGCGAGCGCGCCGACCAGGGCGGCGGCCGGCAGGGTCAGGCCCCAGGCGACGAACATGCGGGTCGCGGTGGACCAGCGCACCACACCGCCCTTGCGGCCCAGGCCCGCGCCCATCACGGAGCCGGAGACCGAGTGGGTGGTGGAGAGGGAGAAGCCGAGGTGGGAGGAGGCCAGGATGACCGTCGCGGCGCTGGTCTGGGCGGCGAAGCCCTGCTGCGGCTGGAGCTCGGTCAGGCCCTTGCCCATGGTGCGGATGATGCGCCAGCCGCCCAGGTAGGTGCCGAGCGCGATGGCCAGACCGGCGGAGAGGATGACCCAGACCGGCGGGTCGGAGTCGGGCGCGACGGCGCCGCCGGCGACCAGGGCGAGGGTGATGATGCCCATCGTCTTCTGCGCGTCGTTGGTGCCGTGGGCCAGCGAGACCAGGCCGGCCGAGGCGATCTGGCCGGTGCGGAAGCCCTTCGCGGCGGCCTTGCCGTCGGCCTTCTTGCCCAGCTGGTAGGAGAACCGGGTGGCGAGCATCGCGGCGACGCCGGCGACGATCGGGGCCGCGACGGCCGGGATCAGCACCTTGGTGACGAGCGCGTCGCCGTGGACGGCGCCGGTGCCCGCCGAGGCGATGGTGGCGCCGATCAGGCCGCCCATGAGGGCGTGCGAGGAGCTGGAGGGCAGACCCACCAGCCAGGTCAGCAGGTTCCAGAGGATCGCGCCGACCAGTGCGGCGAAGATGACCTCGGGGCGGATGCCGGTCTCGTCGACGAGACCCTTGGAGATCGTGTTGGCGACCTCCACGGAGAGGAAGGCGCCCACGAGGTTGAGGGTGGCCGACATGGCCACCGCAACCTTGGGCTTGAGTGCACCGGTCGAGATGGTCGTGGCCATCGCGTTGGCGGTGTCGTGAAAACCGTTCGTGAAATCGAACGCAAGTGCGGTTACCACCACAATCGCGAGGATCAGCGAGAAGTTTTCCATTTACCCAGGCAATCGTTCGAGGTCATTGGTGCGATGAACGTAAGTAACCTGGGTGAACGGAAGGTGAACTGAGACGGGCTTTGTGGTGTCACGAACAGGAGAGTGATATTCCACATAGTGCTACCGATGCGTACCCCGCATGACCGGTCACCCCAGGTGAGCGCCCTGGAATCGCGACCCGTCGGACTGTCGGTCGTGATTCCGGATTCAGGCAGGCCGTCAGTGCCGTCGTATGCAGACGAGCCTGAAATGGATACGCTGCGTGATCAGCGGCCCGTCGTCGGCGCGCCTGGCAGGATCGCGGCATGAGTGAGCGACGGCACAGCGGACAGGGTGACCGGGCCGCCCGGTACATACAGGGCACGGAAGGCGGCCGGGACGAGGCGCGGGCCTGGGACGCGCTGGTCGCGACCGCCCGCCGCAGCGTGGCCGACGGACTCGTCGTCGGCACCTCGGGCAATGTCTCCGTCCGGGTCGGGGACACCGTGCTGGTCACGCCGTCCGGCGTGCCGTACGACCGGCTGACGCCGGACGACATCACCGGGGTCGACCTTTCGGGCCGGCAGGTGCTCGGCAGTCTCGTCCCGACCAGCGAGCTGCCCATGCACCTCGCCGTCTACCGGGCCGGCGACGCCCGGGCCGTGGTGCACACCCACGCCGTGCACGCCACGGCCGTCTCCACGCTCGTCCCCGAGCTCCCGACGATCCACTACATGACCGCGGCCCTCGGCGGCCCCGTCCGGGTCGCCCCCTACGCGCCCTACGGCACCGAGCAGCTGGCCGAAAACGTTCGCCTGGCCCTGGTGGACCGCACCGGCTGTCTCCTCCAGAACCACGGCACCCTCACCCACGGCGCCACCCTCGACCAGGCCTACGACCGCACGGCGCAGCTGGAGTGGATGTGCCGGCTGTGGCTGACCGCGTCCTCGGTGCCGGGACTGACGCCGCATCTGCTGACGGCCGGCCAGGTGGCGGAGGCGGGGGAGCGGCTGCGGGGGTACGGGCAGCGAGCGTGACGGTACCGGCGGGCCGCCCGGCGTACGGGCGGCGGGTGTGGCGGTGCCGGCGGGCCGCCCGGCGTACGCGCGGTGCGTACGGCTCGCACGCGCGGCGTGCGGGTTTCCAGGGCGTGCCTCCGGCCCCGTTCCGGCACGTCACCCCTTCCCCGTCTCCCGCTGGCCGGTCGCCCGCACCGCCCCGACACTGAACGGGTGCACCCTGTCAAAGCGACGGCCGCCGCCGTCACCGCAGTGGTAGGGGCCGGTGCCGCCGCGGTGGCCGCCGGCCGGCTCGCGAGCGACGTCGCCCTCAGGGCGCCGGCCGGCCGGCCCCTGCCCACCGAACCCAGGCTCACCGTGCACGGCACCGCCGCCGGACGGATCACCCTCACCAGGGACCTGGCCTCGCTGCGCCCCGGCATCTACGGCCTCGCGGGCGACGGCTCCCACGCCGTCGTCGGGCCCGTCGTCGAGGCCGCCGCGCTGTCGGCCGACACCGTCGTGCGCCGCCTGGAGCGCGTCACCCACGGCACCCTGAGCCAGGGCGACAAGGTGTGGCTCACCCCGAACGTGTACGTCGGCAACCCGGACGCCGCGCTCGGCCTGGAGTACGCCGACGTCGACATCCCCGGCGAGCTCGGCCCGCTGCCCGCGTGGTTCGTCCCCGGCGCCCGCGACACCTGGGTGATCGCGGTCCACGGCCTCGGCACCACCCGGGAACTCGCCCTGAACGTGATGGAGTTCCTGCACCGCCATCGCTTCTCGGTGCTGGCCCTCTCCTACCGCGGCGACCTCGGCGCGCCCCGCCCGCAGGACGGCCTGAACCACCTCGGCGAGAGCGAGTGGCGCGACCTGGACGCCGCGATGCGCTACGCCGTGCGCTACGGCGCCGAGCGCCTCGTCCTGTACGGCTGGTCCACCGGGGCCACCATGGCGCTGCGCGCCGCCGCCCACTCGGGGCTGCGCGAGCGCGCCGTGGGGCTCGTCCTGGACTCCCCGGTGCTCAGCTGGGAGACCACCCTGCGCGCGCTGGCCGCGGCCCGCGGCACTCCGGGGGCGCTGCTGCCGCTGGCCGTGCGTGCCGCCCAGGGCCGCACCGGGATGAACAGCCGCAGCGACGACGAACCCGCCGACCCCGGCCTGCTCCGGATCCCGGCGCTGATCTTCCACGGCCCCGAGGACACATTGGCCCCCTGGGCCCTCTCCCGTGGCCTCGCCCGGCGCCGGCCCGACCTGGTCACCCTCCAGGCCGTCCCGGGCGCCCCGCACGGAGCCATGTGGAACGCCGACCCGGCGGCCTACGAGGAGGCCCTGCGGCGCTTCCTGGTCCCTCTGATGTGAGGGTTCCGGTCCTGCTGATGCGGGCCGTTCCGTCCCTACTGACGTGACCGTCCGGGTCCTGCCGATCGTGACCGCTCCGGTCGTCCCGATCAGGGTCGTTCCGGCCTTCCCGACGTGACCGGTCCGGCCCTGCCGATCGTGACCGTCCCGGTCCTCCCGATCGTGATCGCCTCGGTCCCCCCGGTCGTGATCGCTCCGGTCCTCCTGATCGGGGTCGCTCCGGACCCCTGACGTGGCGGTCCCGGTTCGCCCGCCGGGACCGGGGCGCGCGCCGGTGCCGGACCGGCCGACCTGCTTCCGTTTAAAGCCGTACCAGTGGCCTGATCACTCCCGTCGACCCCCCTCGCGGACGTGTGCGTTGGCCAGTCCCGTAGCCCGCCGTGACATTCCGTTTGGGTTTTCGGACGGTCAACCGGAAGACTGCACCCGTGACGTCCCGTATCCCGCGCGACTCCAGGCTTCGACTCGTCCGCCCCCGACCCCTGGCCGCCGCCCCCAGAGCCGTGAACCAGCGGCGCCCGCGCCGCCCCGCACCCCGACCTCCGGAGGGCACACCGGCCCCCGCGGAGCTGGCCAGAATGGCTCGCTCCGGTCTGGCCCCGGCAGCCCGCGTCGCCCGCTGGGCCGACGCCGCCCTCGGCCCCGGCCGCGACGGCGCGGCCGTCGACGGAAAGGCCACCCTCGCCGACGCGACCGCCGATCGGGCGGCCCTGGAACTCGGCCTGACCGCGACCGAGGTCCGTGCCGACTGGGACACCGCCCGTCTGGCGGGCCTCATCGAGGTGCACGGCGACAGCGCCCGCCCCGGCTGGCGGCTGCGGGCCTGGGACCGCGACGACAGCGCTGTCCTGCGCGGCTGGGTCGCCCTCTTCGACGCGTGGTCGCTGGCGTCCCCGGAACCCGCGGACCACGAGCCCGCGGCCGTCGCCGAGGTCGTCTCGGCGATGCCGCAGGTGCTCTCCTTCCTCCAGCTGTCCGCCGGGCCCGTGCCCGTGGCCCAGCTCCTCGACCTGCTCGCCCAGCGGGTCACCGAGCTGCGCACCGAACGCTGCGAGATCCCCTACGGCCCCCAGGCCGTGCCCAGCGCCGCCGCCGTCCCCGCGGGGGCCGCCGTGGCCGTCGTGCCCTCCGCAGACGCCGACCCGGCGGAGCCCGCGCAGGAGGCCGAACTCGCCCCGCTGCTCGACTGGTCCCTGCACGCCCTCGCCTCGGTGGGCGCCCTCACCTGCGGCGCCGGCCAGGCCACGCTCACCCCGCTGGGCAGCTGGGCGGTCTGGGTCAAGCTGGAGCAGATCTGCGTCGCCGCGCAGAGCCCCGCCGGGAACATCGAACAGGCCGCCGAGGGAATGCTGCGCGGCTGCGCCCAGCTGCGCCCCAACGCGGCCCGCGCCGAGTACCGCGCCTGGCTCGCCGCCCGCCCCGTCGGCCGCGCCGTCACCGACCTGCTGGCCGCCGCCCGCGGCGAGGACGCCCTGCTGCGCGGCCTGGCCTTCGAGGCGCTGCGGGTCGTCGGCGCCCCCGCCGAGCACGACGTCCGCTCGGTCGTGGACGAGCCGGCCCTGCGGCCGTACGCCCTGCTCTGGCTCGCCGAGCACGACGGCGTCGACCCCGAGGACGCGCACGAGGTGCTCACCCGGCAGGAGGCCACCTGGCTGTGGGTCGACACCGCGGCCGCCGTCGCCGACCACGGCGAGGCCCCGATGCTGGTCCGGCATCTGGAGTCCGCGGTACAGCCCACCGTCCCGCAACTGCTCGACGAGGTACGCGCCGTGGGCCACCCGCGCACCGTGCAGGTCCTGGTCGCGCTCGCCGCCGCCCACCCGGACCCGGCCCTGGCCAAGGCCGTCCGCCGGGCGGCCTTCCAGGTGCACACCGGAGGGAACTGACCGGGACCGCGGCGAACCCGTCGCGGCGAGCCGGCCGGAGGCCAGGGTTCCGGTCTCCGGCCGGCTGCCCGCTCCGGTGCGCGGACCCCGGCCGTCGGACCACGCCGGGCCCGGTCGGGCTCGCGCGCGGGCCGCGGATCGGGCCGGTGCGCGAGCCGCGCGCGGGCCGCAGGTCAGGCCGGCAGCTCGGGGGCGTACGTGCCGAAGCTCCAGATGTTGCCCTCGAGGTCCCGGGCCATGTAGTCCCGCGAACCGTAGTCCTGGTCCGTCGGGGGCATCAGGATCTCCGCGCCGTGCTCCACGGCCCGCCGGTGGTGGGCGTCGACGTCGTCCACCAGGACGTACACCCCCGCCGGACCCGCGGCCTTCATCGCCGTGTCGAAGACGCCGCCGCGGCCCTTCGAACCCAGCATCACCGCGCCGTTGCCCTGCACCAGCTCGGCGTGCATCACCGTGCCGCCCTCGCCCTCGTACACCGACAGCTCCAGGAACCCGAAGGCCTCCGTGAGCTGTCTGATCGCCGCCTTGGCGTCCGCGTACAGCAGTGTCGGACAGATGCCCGGGCGCCCACCGCTCGTCCCCGTCATACCGGCCTCTCCCTCGTCGTCGCCGCCGGAAATCAACCTGCCGCCCAGTCTCGCAGCGACCACTGACAGCCGGGTGTGCGGAACGTCACGACGCGCCGCCGCCCCGCCCGCGGCCCCCTGTACGCCCTGGTGGACGACGGCGCCGTGCGCCCGGTCCGCCGTCCGGGCGCAGAAAAGTGGTTGCACGGCCCCGTTAGACTGACGTCATGGCCATTCTCCTCGCGCATTAGACGGCGGGAACGTCCTCAGCCGCCCGCCCGCCAACCTTCCTGCCCTGGAGCCTGTCCGTGATCTCCGCCTCCGGTATCGAGCTGCGCGCCGGTGCCCGCATCCTCATCGAGTCCGCCACCTTCCGCATCACCAAGGGCGACCGTATCGGCCTGGTCGGCCGCAACGGCGCGGGCAAGACGACGCTCACCAAGGTCCTCGCGGGCGAGGGCATCCCCGCCGCGGGCAACATCGCCCGCTCCGGCGAGGTCGGCTATCTGCCGCAGGACCCGCGCACCGGCGATCTGGACGTGCTGGCCCGCGACCGCGTCCTCTCGGCACGCGGCCTGGACGTCCTGCTGCGCAAGATGCGCGAGAACGAGCAGCGCATCGCCAACGGCAGCGGCGCGACCCGCGAGAAGGCCCTGCGCCAGTACGAGCGCCAGGAGACGGAGTTCCTCACCAAGGGCGGGTACGCCGCCGAGGCCGAGGCCGCCACCATCGCCGCCGCGCTCAATCTGCCCGACCGGGTGCTGGGGCAGCCGCTGCACACCCTCTCCGGCGGTCAGCGCCGCCGTATCGAGCTGGCCCGGATCCTGTTCTCGGACGCGGACACCCTGCTGCTCGACGAGCCGACCAACCACCTCGACGCCGACTCGATCGTCTGGCTGCGCGACTACCTGAAGACCTACCGCGGCGGCTTCATCGTGATCTCCCACGACGTCGACCTCGTCGAGACGGTCGTCAACAAGGTCTTCTACCTGGACGCCAACCGCGCCCAGATCGACGTCTACAACATGGGCTGGAAGCTCTACCAGCAGCAGCGCGAGGCCGACGAGAAGCGCCGCAAGCGCGAGCGGCAGAACGCCGAGAAGAAGGCCGCCGCCCTGAACGCGCAGGCCGACAAGATGCGCGCCAAGGCCACCAAGACCGTCGCCGCGCAGAACATGGCCAAGCGGGCCGACAAGCTCCTGTCGGGCCTGGAGGCCGTGCGCCAGCAGGACAAGGTCGCCAAGCTGCGCTTCCCCGAGCCCGCGCCCTGCGGCCGGACCCCGCTCATGGCGGAGAGCCTGTCGAAGTCGTACGGCTCTCTGGAGATCTTCACGGACGTCGACCTGGCCATCGACAAGGGTTCCCGCGTGGTGATCCTGGGTCTGAACGGCGCCGGCAAGACGACCCTGCTCAGGCTGCTGGGCGGCGTCGAGACCCCCGACACCGGCCAGGTCGTCCCGGGCCACGGCCTCAAGCTCGGCTACTACGCCCAGGAGCACGAGACCCTCGACCCGGAGCGCACCGTCCTGGAGAACATGCGCTCCGCCGCCCCCGACCTCGACCTCGTCGAGGTGCGCAAGACGCTCGGCAGCTTCCTCTTCTCCGGCGACGACGTCGACAAGCCGGCCGGGGTCCTCTCCGGCGGCGAGAAGACCCGGCTCGCCCTGGCCACCCTCGTGGTGTCCTCGGCGAACGTGCTGCTGCTCGACGAGCCGACCAACAACCTCGACCCGGCCAGCCGTGAGGAGATCCTGGGCGCGCTGCGCACCTACAAGGGCGCGGTCGTCCTGGTCACGCACGACGAGGGCGCGGTGGAGGCGCTCCAGCCGGAGCGGATCATCCTGCTGCCCGACGGTGTCGAGGACCTGTGGGGCTCCGACTACGCGGATCTCGTCGCCCTCGCTTGATCGAATGTCTGATCCACGGCGTATGGATCATTCGGCCGATCCGTGATCCATCATCTGTGTGAGATCTCCTCGTATCGAGGTGTGTCCTACATCCATTTCACGGCCGATCCCTTTGTCGACAAGGGATCGGCCGTTGTGCGTCCCTGACCTGGCACTTCGTGAAACAACCCGTTCGGGTGCATGAATGCGACCGGATGGAATCAGGGATTCCGTATGTGGGGACGCGCTCCTGTCGTCACAAGCCTGTCGTACGGACCTTGCCGAATGGGTGGCCATCGGGCCCGGGAGGGGTGATCATGAGGAGACCAGAGCGCACTTCCCATGAGGAGGCACGGGTGGCCGAGACTCTGAAGAAGGGCAGCCGGGTGACCGGCGCCGCGCGCGACAAGCTCGCGGCAGACCTGAAGAAGAAGTACGACTCCGGTGCGAGCATCCGGGCGCTGGCCGAGGAGACCGGCCGCTCGTATGGCTTCGTACACCGGATGCTCAGTGAGTCGGGCGTCACGCTCCGTGGGCGTGGTGGGGCGACGCGGGGCAAGAAGACCGCTACGTCCTGACCCGGGCGGCTCACCGGCTTCGATGGTGGCCACCCGGTCGTTCGCCTGATCGACCGGGTGGTTACTGTGCAGTCACTTAGCTGACCGCTGACTGACCGCACTCATCGGAGGCGTCCCATGGCTTCGCCCGACCAGGAACTCGTCCCCCTGCTCGACAAGGACGGCGTACGGCTCACCGTCGACGACGCGCTCGCCACGGTGACGCTGACCAACCCGGCCAAACGCAACGCGCAGAGCCCCGCGATGTGGCGTGCGCTCGCCGAGGCCGGACAGCTGCTGCCGGGCTCCGTCCGTGTCGTCGTGCTGCGCGGTGAGGGCAAGTCCTTCTCCGCCGGTCTCGACCGGCAGATGTTCACGCCGGAGGGGATCGAGGGCGAGCCGTCCTTCATCGATCTCGCACGCGGTGACGACGCCGAACTCGACGCCGCCATCGCCGGGTTCCAGGAGGGCTTCACCTGGTGGCGGCGCAACGACATCGTGTCGATCGCCGCCGTGCAGGGCCACGCCATCGGGGCGGGCTTCCAGCTCGCGCTCGCCTGCGACGTGCGCGTCGTCGCCGACGACGTGCAGTTCGCCATGCGCGAGACCGCGCTGGGCCTGGTGCCGGACCTGACCGGCACCCATCCGCTGGTGTCCCTGGTCGGATACGGCCGTGCGGTCGAGATCTGCCTGACCGGCCGGTTCGTGACGGCCGAGGAGGCGGTGAGCTCCGGGCTCGCCAACCTGTCGGTGCCGGTGGCCGACCTCGACGCCGCGGTGGCGGATCTGGCCGCGGCGCTCGTCGCCGCGCCCCGGGACGCCGTGATCGAGACCAAGACCCTGCTGCGCGGGGCCGTCGACCGTACGTACGACGAGCAGCGCGCCGCGGAGCGCGCCGCCCAGGCCCGGCGGCTGCGCGACCTGGCCGGCCTCGGCGAGTGAACCCCGGCTGACCGCGGTCGGCCGGGCGAACTCCGGCCGGTCCATGGTCAGTCGAGCGGACCCCGGCTGACCCACGGCCGGTCGAGCCGACCCGAGCCGACCCACGATCGGGCGGGCGGACCTCAGCCGACGACGGTCACCAGCACCGTCACCGTGGGGTGATCCGGCAGCGCCTGGCCCACCGCCGTGCGGACCGCGCGGGCCACGTCCAGGGCCCGGTGGTCCGCCCGCACCGCGATCTCCACCCGGGCGTGGCGCCGCGGCAGCGCGCCCTCGTGCGGCGTTTCCGCGCTCCGCGCCGAGAGCTGCACCGGCGACCGGCCGCCGAGCGCACCGGTCAGCCGCTCCACCCCCGCGACACCGCTCGCGGCCGCGGCGGCCCGCTCCTCGTCGGGCGTCGCGGCGCGGCCGGCCGCGGGCGGCTCCGGCAGAGGTACGGGGGAGGGCTCGGGTTCCTCCTCCAACAGGCCCGTCACCCGCAGGTCGACCTCGGCGACCGCCAGGCCGAGACGCTCGGCCGCCGCGCCCAGCGTCGCCCGTACGAGGGACGCCGTGGCAGGCAGCGGCCCGCTCAGCGTGGTCGCGAAGTCCGCCGTGACCCGCAGCGGTCCGGGCGGTACCGCCCCGGGCGGCGGCGGCACGACGGGCTCGGCCGACTCCCCCGGATCCGCCAGGGAGATCCCCAGCGCACCCGGGTACACACCCGGCACGCTCTGCGCCGCGCGCCGGAGCGGCGCCTCGGCCGCCCGCTGAGTGATCCACGCGCCGTCACCCGGGCCGCCCAGCGGCAGCAGCCTGCCCAGGCTCAGCTGATCCCGTACCGCCCGCCCGATCCGATCCGCCGTCATTGCTCCAGCCTGCCGCATCACCAGGGCGGCGGTGGGCAAGCGCACGTACCGTGGGGGAAGGACGAGGACCGGAAGGACGTGCGGCGATGACCGACATGACCCAGCAGAACCGGACGCAGGGCCCCGAGAGCGCGGCCGAGCCGTCGGTCCAGACCCGCAAGACCACCAGACGCGGCGGCGGGGACCCGGCGACCCGGGGACGCACCACCATCGCCGACGGGGTCGTGGAGAAGATCGCCGGGATGGCCGCCCGGGACGTCCTCGGCGTGCACGCCATGGGCGGCGGTCTCAGCCGCACCTTCGGCGCCGTACGGGACCGGGTGCCCGGCGGGTCGAAGTCCGTGACCCGCGGGGTCAAGGCCGAGGTCGGCGAGGTGCAGACCGCCCTCGACCTGGAGATCGTCGTCGACTACGGCGTCTCGATCGGCGATGTCGCCAAGGCCGTACGGGAGAACGTCGTCGCGGCGGTGGAGCGGATGACCGGCCTCGAGGTCGTCGAGGTCAACATCGCCGTGAGCGACGTGAAACTGCCCGAGGAAGCGGACGACGAGCCGGAGCCCCGGATCCAGTGAGCCGGGGCCGTGAGCTGAGGAGCGCCGCATGAACATGGCCGTGGTCGGCATGATCGCCGGGATGGCGCTGGGCTTCGCCGGGTACTTCGGCGGGTTCGGCGCGTTCCTGCTGGTGGCGGCGCTGGGCGCCATCGGGTTCGTCGTCGGCCGGTTCCTGGAGGGGGACCTGGAGCTCGGCGACTTCTTCCGTCAGCGTGACGACCGGCGACGGTGACGTCGGTGAGCGAAGGGACCGCCGGGAGCGGCGCGGGCCCGGCCGTCGTCCCGCCGGGCGAGCGCGGCGCGACCCGGATCGCCGACCGGGTGGTGTCGAAGACGGCCGCGCAGGCGGCCCGCGAGGCCGTCGGACCACTGCCCGCGGCCGCCGCGCCGCCCCAGGCCACCGTCGTCGTCCACCACGACACCGCCCGTGTCCGCATCCACCTCGAACTCGGCTATCCGGGTGATGTCGCCGCCCGCTGTCGCGAGGTGCGTCGTCATGTGGTCGAGCGGGTAGGCGCGTTGGTGGGAATGGAGGTGCCGGAGGTCGCCGTGCACGTGGAACGGCTGCACCTGACCCCGGCACACGACGTGGCACAGGGGAGGACGCGATGAGCGAGCCTCAGGGCTCGGAAGGCACCACACGACGACTTCCGGTCATCGAGAAGGACACCCGCGGCGATCCCGGCGACCCCGGCAGCGGACCCAGCCGGTCCGCCCCGGTGGTCCCCGGCCCGCCGCCGTCGGCCGACGGCACGGGCCACCGCTTCTGGTCGGCGCGCCGGATCCCGGCGGCCGTCGTCGCCGTCCTCGTGGTGGCCGGCGCGGGCTTCTTCCTCTACGACATCGCCGCCGTGCGCGCCGGCCGGCCCGGCATGCACTGGCGCCGGGCCCTGGCCGGAGAGCTCGCCCGGCGGCCGCTGGACGACACCTGGGTGCTGGTCGGCGCGGGCGTCACCGCGCTGCTCGGCCTCTGGCTGCTGGTCCTGGCCCTCACGCCCGGCCTGCGGGCGGTCCTGCCGATGCGGCAGGACCGCCCCGACGTCCGCGCCGGACTGCACCGGGACGCGGCCGCGCTGGTCCTGCGCGACCGGGCCATGGAGGTCGCGGGAGTGCAGTCGGTACGCGTACGGGCCCACCGCCGGCGGGCCGACGTGCGCGCTGTCTCGCACTTCCGCCCGCTGGACGAGGTCCGCGCGGACCTCGACACGGTGCTCGCCCAGGCGGTCGGCGGCCTGGGACTCGTCCGGCCGCCCGCGCTGTCGGTGCGGGTACGGCGACCGGGCCGGAAGGGGTGAGCGCGGTGCTCAGGACCGTCAACCGGGTGCTGATCGGCCTCGTCGGCCTCGTCCTGGTGCTCCTCGGCGGCTCGGTGCTCGCCGTCGGTCTGGGCGCCGTGCCGCCCTCCTGGTGGATCCACCACGGTCCGCACGAAGTGCTGCTCGGCGCCGCCGAACGGACCCGCTGGCGGGACGCCGGCTGGTGGTGGCCGGCGGTCCTGGCGGCCCTCGCCGCCCTGGTCCTGCTGGCCCTGTGGTGGCTGGTCGCCGTCCTGCGCCGCCGCCGGCTCGCCGAGGTCGTCGTCGACACCGGCGACGGCGAGGAGGCGCTGCTGCGGGGGCGGGCCCTGGAGGGGGTGCTGGCCGACGAGTCCGGGAACATGGACGGGGTCCAGCAGGCCCACGTCCAGCTGACCGGGCGGCGCGGCGCCCCCGCGGTCCGGGTACGCCTGCTGCTGGAGCCGCACGTCGACCCGGGCACCGTCCTGCACCAGCTCACCGGCCAGGCCCTGACCCACGCGCGGGACTCCGCCCGCCTCGCGGCCCTGCCCGCCGAGGTGCGCCTGCGCGCGGCCCGACACCGCGCCGCGCGGGTGAACTGAGCCCCGGGGCGAGCTCCCGCGTCCACGGGCGCGCCCGCCCCGCCAGCGCGCCCGCGCCCCGGGTACACGCGGCAGCCCCGGTGAACCGACGAACGCGGCAGCGTGGGTGAACCGGGTGTCCGCGCCCGCATGCGCGCCCCGGCGTACGTCGTAACCGTCCGCGCTCCCCGCGTGCGCCGTAGCCGTCCGCGCGGTCGCGGACACCGTCGGCCGCGCGGACGGTCACGGCCTCTCACGGCCGACTGTGCGGGGGTCAGAACCCGTGCCGCATCCCGCCGTCGACCGGCAGCATGAGCCCGGTCAGGTAGGACGCGGCCGGCGACAGCAGGAACGCCGCCACCCGCCCGAACTCCTCCGGCGTGCCGTACCGCCGCAGGGGGATACGGGCCTCGTTCGCCGCCCGGGTCGCCTCCGGGTCCGCCGAGTAGCCGTCCAGCTCGCGCACCCGGTCGGTGTCGATGCGCGACGGCAGCAGTCCGACCACCCGGATGCCGCGCGGTCCCAGCTCGTCGGAGAGGGACTTGGCGAACCCGGCCAGCCCCGGCCGCAGCCCGTTCGAGATGGTCAGCGCCGGGATCGGCTCGTGCACCGAGCCGGACAGCACGAACCCGATGACACCGCCGGACTCCAGCTCCGCGGCCGCCGTCCGGGCGAGCCGCACCGCGCCCAGGAACACCGACTCGAACGCCGTACGCCACTGGTCGTCGGTGTTGTCGGCGACGAAGCCGGGCGGCGGGCCGCCGACGCTGACGAGGATGCCGTCGAAGCCGCCGAAGTGCTCGCGCGCGGCGGCGATCAGCCGCGCGGGGGCGTCCGCCTCGGCGTTGTCGACGGCCACCCCGACGGCGTTCGGGCCCAGCTCGGCCGCCGCGTCCGCGACCCGCTTCTCGTCCCGTCCGGTGACGACCACCTTCGCGCCGTCGGCCACCAGTTCGCGCGCGGCGGCGTTGCCCAGTCCGCGGGTGGCGCCGGTGACGACGTACACCCGGTCCTTCAGTCCAAGATCCATGGCCCCTATCCTGCCCCGCCGTGCCCGGACAGGGCGAGGGCGGTGTTCACCAGGCCGATGTGGCTGAACGCCTGCGGGAAGTTGCCGAGTTGACGGCCGGCCACCGGGTCGTACTCCTCGGCCAGCAGTCCCACGTCGTTGGTGAGGCCCAGCAGCCGTTCGAAGAGCGCGCGGGCCTCCTCGGTGCGGCCCGTCATGTGCAGCGCGTCCGCGAGCCAGAACGAGCAGGCCAGGAAGGCGCCCTCGTCGCCGGGCAGGCCGTCGACCTGGGTGTCCCCGGTGTCGTAGCGGCGGACGAAGCCGCCGTGGCCCAGCTCCGCGCGGACCGCGTCCACCGTGCCGATCACCCGTGGGTCGTCCGGGGGAAGGAATCCGACGCGCGGGATGAGCAGCAGCGCGGCGTCGAGTTCGCGTGAGCCGTAGTACTGGGTGAAGGTGTTGCGCTCGGGGTCGTAGCCCTTCTCGCACACCTCCCGGTGCACCTCGTCGCGCAGCGCGCGCCAGCCGTCCGGCTCGCCGGGCAGCTCCGGGTGCTCCTCCAGCGTGCGCACCGCCCGGTCGGCGGCCACCCACACCATCACCTTCGAGTGCACGAACTGACGGCGGCCGCCGCGCACCTCCCACAGCCCCTCGTCCGGCTGCCGCCACGCCGACTCCAGGAAGCTCAGCAGGGCGCCCTGCATGGCCCACATGTGCGGCTTGGCCGACAGCCCCGAGGACCGGGCCAGGTACAGCGAGTCCATGACCTCGCCGTAGACGTCCAGCTGGAGCTGGGTCACGGCGTCGTTGCCGGCCCGCACCGGTGCCGAGCCGTTGTACCCGGCGAGCCAGGGCAGTTCCGTCTCCGGCAGCCGGCGCTCGCCGGCCAGGCCGTACATGATCTGGAGGTCCGCCGGGTTGCCCGCGACCGCGCGCAGCAGCCAGTCCCGCCAGGCGGCGGCCTCCTTGTGGTAACCCGCCGACAGCAGGGCGCCCAGGGTGAGGGTGGAGTCGCGCAGCCAGCAGAAGCGGTAGTCCCAGTTGCGTACCCCGCCCATCTCCTCCGGCAGCGAGGTGGTGGCCGCGGCGACGATGCCGCCGGTGGGCGCGTAGCTGAGGGCCTTGAGGGTGATCAGGGAGCGTACGACGGCGTCCCGGTAGGGGCCGGCGTAGGTGCAGTGGGCCGCCCAGCTGCGCCAGTCGGCGACACTGCTGCTCAGCGCCTCGTAGGGGTCGACCAGCGGCGGCCGCGCCTCGTGCGAGGGGTGCCAGGTGAGGACGAACGCGACCCGTTCGCCGGCGCGGACGGTGAACTCCGAGTGCGTGCCGAAGTCCTCGCCCCAGGTGCGCACCGCGGGCTCGCTGCGCAGCCAGACCGAGTCCGGGCCGGCCACGGCGATCCGGTGGCCGTCGGAGCGGCGCATCCACGGGACGATCGAGCCGTAGTCGAAGCGCAGCCGCAGCGTGCTGCGCATGGTGACCCGCCCGCTGACCCCTTCCACGATGCGTACGACGTCGGGGGCGTGCTCGCGCTGGGGCATCAGGTCGGTGACCCGGACCGTGCCGTCGGCGGTGTCCCACTCGGTGTCGAGGACGAGGGTGTCAGGCCGGTAGGCACGCCGTGTGCAGGGGCCCTGGACGCCCTTGGGAGCGATCCGCCAGTGACCGTTGTCCTCGTCGCCGAGCAGTCTGGCGAAACAGGCCGCCGAGTCGAAGCGGGGGACGCACAGCCAGTCGACGGAGCCGTCCCTGCCGACCAGGGCCGCGGTCTGTTCGTCGCCGATGAGGGCGTAGTCCTCGATAGGGGGGTGCACGGGTTTCCGGATTCCCGGTGGGCCGACCGGGCAATCAGCGGATACGGCCGGACGGGTGAGGGCGGCCGTACACCGTCGGGCCGGGTGGGTGAGGGCGGCCGTACGCCGTCTCGGGCCGGACGGGTGAGGGCGGCCCTACACCGTCGCCGGTTCGGCCTCGGCCGCCGTCCCGGCCGCCGAGGCCTCCGCCCGGTCGCGGCGCTCGCGCCGGACCAGGACCCACCAGCCGACCGGGACGCCCGCCGCGAACAGCCACCACTGGATCATGTAGGCGTAGTTCAGCGGCGCGTCCTCCTTGCCCGGGTCGGAGATCTGCTGCGGAGTGCCGTCCTTCGCCTCGGGCGCCGTCTGCTGGATGTAGCCGCCCAGCACCCCGGCACCGAGCCGCCGGGCCTGCTCCGCACTGTTGATCAGCATGATCTGGCGGTCCGGCAGGCCCTTGATGTCCTTGATGCCGCTGGCCGCGGTCGTCTCGTCCGGCATCAGCCGCCCGGTGACCGTGGTCCGGCCCGCGGGCGGTGCGGGGATCTTCGGGAAGGCGGTCTGCGCCCCGTTCGCGGGGATCCAGCCCCGGTTGACCAGCAGCACCCGGCCGTCCGCGAGGACGAACGGGGTGAGGACATGGAAGCCGACCTCGTCGTCGGAGTTGACGCGGCGCCTGACGACGACCTCGCGGGAGGTGTCGAAGGTGCCCGTCGCGGTGACGGTGCGGTACCGCTCGGCACTGGTCACGCTGTGCCCGGGAGAGGTCAGCCGCTCGACCGGCACCGGCTCGGCGGTCAGCGCGTCGGAGACCAGCTGGTTGCGGGCGCTGCGCATCTCGTACCGGTGCATCTGCCAGATGCCCAGCTCGATCATCGTCGGGATGAGCGCGATGGCGACGAGGGTGACGATCACCCACTGCCGGGACAACAGGAAGCGGTACACCCATTGACCGTACCCCGTACGTTTCGGCCCGCTACGGGAGGGTCCC
>NZ_JBEOWS010000215.1:0-16778 GCF_040296125.1 Streptomyces sp. NPDC002265
TTTTTTTTCAGCGTAACACACCGTCTACAACCCCCGCCCCCCCCCCTCGGGTGCGGGCCGTCGCCGTTCTTCATGGTCGGGGAGTGCCGCGGTGGCCTGCTGTTCGGCACCGCTCAGTTCGTCAGACTGCGGTGACCTTGACCATGGGGCCGTAGGCGTTGACGTGGACTTGGTCGGGGGCCTTGTACACGACGCGCCAGGTGCCGGAGCGGGTGACGGTGGGGTGAGCGGCGAAGTAGCCGGTGCTGCTGGTGCGGGCGCTGGTGATCAGGTGCCAGGTGCTGCTGCCGGAGGGGCGGAAGAAGATCTTGGGGTGGTGCAGTCACGGCAGCTGCTTCGGTTCCGGTTGGCCGGTCCGGCGTGGGTGCCGGGCAGGGGGTTGACCTGTCCCGTTCCTTCAATGCATCATTCCACTAGTTCATTGGTTGAATGGGGGTTCGGTCGTGGGGTTCACCTTCCGGATCGATCGGGGCGGCGGGATTCCCGCGTACGTCCAGATCGTCCAGCAGGTCCAGCAGGCTTTGCGGCTGGGCTTGTTGGTGCCGGGGGACCGGCTGCCCACCGCCCGCGCGGTGGTCGAGGCGACCGCACTGAATCCCAACACCGTGCTCAAGGCGTACCGCGAGCTGGAGTCCCAGGGCCTGGTGGAGACCCGGCGACGACACGGGACGTTCGTGACCGGCACCCTCGGCGCCCCCACCGCCGCCGCCGACTCGCCCTGGCGGGCCGAGCTGGCGGAGGTGGCCGAGCGGGCCCTGAAGGCCGGGCTCGAGCGGGACGACCTTGCCGCGCTCTTCACCGACGTACTCGACGACCTCTGTCCCCCGAAGGAGCAGGAACCCGATGCCGTACCCCGACAGTCCTGACGTGGCGCTCGCCGCCGACGGCCTCACCGCCCGGTACCGGCGCCGGGGTCCGGACGTCCTCGACGGTGCCGCCTTCAGCGTCCCGGCCGGAGTGGTGTCCGCGCTCGTCGGCCCCAACGGCGCGGGAAAGTCCACCCTGCTGGAGCTGGCGGCCGGGATGCGGCGGCCGGACGCCGGCACGGTCGAGGTCTGCGGCGGTCCGCCCCGCGCCGGGCACCCCCGGGTCGCCTACCTCGCCCAGCACCGCCCGCTCTTCCACCGGTTCACGGTCGCCGAGACCTTGCGCACGGGCGCCCGGCTCAACGAGGGCAATTGGGACGCGGAGCTGGCGGAGCGGGTGGTGGACCTGTCGCGGTTCCACCGGAACGACCGGATCGGCGATCTGTCCGGAGGCCAGCGCACCCGGATCGCCCTGGCGCTCGCCCTGGGCAAACGGGCCGATCTGCTGCTGCTGGACGAGCCGATGGCGGACCTGGACGTGCTGGCGCGACGGGAGTTGATGGGCCTGCTGATGGCGCATGTCGCCGACACCGGGACCACGGTGGTGATGTCCTCGCACATCCTCTCCGAGCTGGCCGACGCCTGCGACCACCTGCTGCTCCTCGACGCGGGCACGGTACGGCTCTGCGGCGACATCGACGAACTGACCTCCGCCCACGCGGTGGTGACCCTGCCCGGCGGCGCGGACCGGCTCGCCGGCCACACCGTCGTCGAGTCCCGTACGGCCGGGCGCGGCACCAGCGCGCTGATCCGCCCCGCCGAACCGCTGCCCGAGGACTGGGACGTCCGCGCCCCCTCCCTGGAGGAACTGGCCCTCGCGTATCTCGCCGGGGCCGAGGCGCCCGGCCTCTCCCGCTCCACTCCGTCGAACGCCAAGGAATCCGCCGCATGAGCCCCACCGCCGTCATATCCGGAGCCGGCCCGGCCGCGCCCGGCCACCGGGCGCCGCTGCTGCGGCTCGCCTTCCGGCAGTACCGGATCCTGGCCGCCCTGGTCCTGCTGCTCGCCCTGCTCGTCGGCGCACCGATCCTTCTCCACCACGCCGACTGGGCCGACGCCGTCGTCCTGCGCGACCGGGCGGGCGGCTACTACCGCTTCCTCGCGCACCCCGGTATGTACGACCTGACGGGCAGACTGCTGGACGACGGTGGCCGCATCTCCTTCCAGCCGGCCCTGCTCGCCGCGACGGCCGCGGGGGTGCTGACCGCCCGCGAGTGGGAGACCCGCCGGGTCACCCTGGCCCTGACCCAGTCGGTCACGCCCGCGCGGTGGTTCGGCGTCCACTGGGCCACCGTCGCCGTGATCTTCACGGTGCCGACCCTGGCGCTGGCGATGCTGTACCACCACAGCGCCACCTACGCGGCCCGGCACGATCTGCTCGTGCACGGAGCCGCGGTGCAGGGCACCTGCTTCGCCATCGGTCCGGTCACCGTCGCCTACGCCGTCCTCGGGGTCGCGGCCGGCGCGTACACCGGCACCCTGCTGCGCCGCATCTGGCCCACCCTGATTGCCGCGCCCGCGCTGACCTGGCTGGCGGCCGCCGTCCTGGTCCGCTCGCGCCTGGTCCTGCTGGTCGACTTCCCCCTCTTCGACAAGGTGCACGGCTACCATTCCGGCGGCATCCTCGGCCTGCAGCTCTTCGGTGCCGAACCCCAGGACACCTACCTGATCAACTCCCTGGACACCGGCGACTACTGGCCCTACCAGCTCGCCTCCGGCGCGCTCGTCCTCGCCACGGCCGCCCTCCTCGTCCTGTCCGCCCTGCGTATCGTGCGCCGCCGCACGGCGTAGTCCGGGCCCGCGCCGGGCGGATCCGCAGTCCGTCCGGCACGCCCCGGCCTGTCCGGCGAAGCCCGCGTCGGCGCGGCCCCCGGCGGTGCGGCCCCCCGGCGGTGCGGCCCCCGTCGGCGCGGCCCCCGGCGGTCCCTCCGGCACTGCCCCGGTTCGCCCGTCGTGACCCTCGGCCCGCGCCCGCCCTGGCTCTCGGCCCGCGCCCTTCGTGGCCGCCGTCCCACCCGCGCGGCCGCCGGTCCGCCCCCACCCGGCCCTGTCCGACGCGCCGGTCACCGCACCGCCGTAACGGCGGCCTCTCCTCGCTCCACCGGTACCGCCGGCACGTCACCGCGATGTGCCGGCCGCTGCCTCTGCCCTGGCGCGGGCCGACCCACGGGCACCCCGCCGCCTCGGCCCACAGGCACCCCGCCGCCTCCGCACGAACCCGAAGCGAGCACCACATGAAGACCACCCGCCCCGGCGCCGCCGGACACGAGATCCGCCGCTGTCTGGCCGCAGTCGACCAAGCGGCCTCCGCCTTGTCGCCCGGCGCCCGCGCGCGGCTCACCGGCGGCCTTGCCGACGCGTCGCCGTCGCGCCGGCCGAACGGCCCGGCGAGGCCGCTGTGTGGATCACCGCGCTGCTGGGCTCCTGACCGGAGCCCCCGCCTGAGCATCCCGCCTGAGCCCCCCGCCGGAGACGCTCCGCGGCGTGCCCGGGGCCGGTGCGCGAGCGATGGCGAGCGCAAGGGGGCCAAACGGTACGGGACTTCGTGACAGTACGGTAACTGTCCGATACGCAAAGGTGCTTGAGCGTTTCTGCTCTTTGTTAGCGTGGGCTGCCAGTGGCTTGCGGCCCATCGACTACGGGGATGACATGAGCAGACCGGGGGACGAACAGGGCGAGACGCCCGCGCAGTTGCGGAAGCGGGCGGAGGACCTGCGGGAGTGCGCTCGCAAAGCGAGGGCGCTGGCGGGGTCGCTGGGCGGCTATCTCGACAACGCGGTGAAGCAGGCGACGCCCGCGATCTGGAAGGGGCCGTTCGCCGACACGTCCACCGCGACGCTGGGGGCCCGCAAGAAGTCGCTGGGTTCCATGGCCGGCGATCTCATGGCGGACGCGCGGCGCTGGGAGACCGAGGCACACAACCTCGACGAGGAGGCCGCCAAGGCCGCCAAGTCGGACAAGCCCGGGGGATGAGCCGATGCCTTTCGTCGGATTCGACAGCGCGAAGATACGCAGCCTCGGCCGCGACCTGAAGACGCTCGGCGACAACGCGGGCAAGCTGCACAGTGATGTCTCCGGGGTGCTCACCCAGGCCCAGAGCCTGCTGCGCGGCAAGCCCGCGACCACGAGCGCGGCCCTTCAGCCGCTGGTCGGCAACCCCTTGTCGGTCTGGCCGTTCGGCGGCGGCACCCTGCCGGGATCGCTCGGCCACGAACTGCACGACATGTCCGACTCGATCACGCGCCGCTGCAACCAGCTGGACCTGTGCAACGACCTTCTCGACAAGGGGTACGCCATCGACCCGGCGCTCGCCTTCGCCGACGAGAACGCGCCGGACGAGAAGAAGATCACCGATGCGCTGTCGGCCGTGGCGGCCCTGGACGGCAAGGACTTCGGCGACGACGGCAACCGCGACGACCTGGAGAAGGTCAAGAGCATGCTCGACGGCATGACCGCCGCCGAGCTCGACGCCTTCTTCGCCAAGGTCCCGGCCGAGGACCTGCGCCGCTACGGCGACCTGGCGAAGAAGACCGACGACAGCGGCATGTGGTGGTGGGAGTCCCACGACGGCATCCCCGACGACCAGTTCCGCGACCACCTCAGCCTGCTGCTGAAGAAGGCCGGGCCGTCGCACTGGGCCAAGCTGGAGGCGGCGTTCCCGGGGATCCAGCCGGGGTTCGACACCACGGACGCCTGGTTGCAGGGCTACAACTCGCAGCTGCAACAGGGGGTGCAGGGCATGCACTACGGCATGCCCGGCGACCCCTTGTTCGCCACCCCGGGCAAGGTCGACGCGTCGAGCATCTCGCAGGGGCAGTTCGCGGACTGCTGGTACATCGCGTCCCTCACCGCGACGGCCCAGGCGAACCCGAAGTTCATCGCCGAGGGCATCAAGCAGAACCCCAACGGCACGGTGGACGTCCGTATCTGGGACAAGGACGGCAAGCAGCACTGGGTGACCGTCACCCCGGACCTGCCGATGGACGGGAACGGGAACCTGGTGTCGGCGCACGGCAACAAGGAGACCTGGCCCGCGTACTACGAGAAGGCGTTCGCCCTGATGTACGGCGGCGACGACGGCGGCACCCCGGACAACCACCAGGGGGACAAGCTCTACGACCGGGCCGAGAGCGGCGACTACGGCGCCACCGAGTGGGACAACACCGACAAGGCGCCGCCGTACGTGACCGGGCACGACTCCAAGTCGATCGACAACAACGTCGGCGCCCTCAGGAAGTCGTTCGAGTCGCACCACCCGGTGATCGTGGCGACCGGATCGGTCGACCCCAAGGACGTACCGAACGAGTGGAAGAGCAGTTTCGTCAGCCGGCACGTGTTCTACGTCAAGGGGTTCACCGCCGACGGCAAGGTCATCCTCGGCAATCCGTGGGGCGGCGGCGCCCTGGACGTCGAGGCGACGCCCGAACAGTACGAGAAGTACTTCAACAGTCCCCAGGAGCTGCAGGTGGCAGGGTGAGAGACATGAGAATCGGTGGGGCCGTCTGCCTCACGCTGCTGCTGGCCGGCTGCGGCGCCACGGGGACACCCGAGGCCTCGGACAGCACGGCGCCCCCGGCGTCCGCCTCGTCCACCCCGTCCTCCCGGCCCGCGCCGGCCGCCGACAAGGGCCCGGAGTGCGAGGGCGCCAGGAGCGCCGCGGGAGTGCATCTCCTGCGGGGCGGTGCCACGGCACTGCCGGACGGCGGCAGGGCGACCTACGCGGAGGCGGCGGCCGACGGCCGGCACCGCACCGCCGTGCTCTCCGCCGACGACGGCAGGCGGACCGTGGCGCCGGGGGGCAAGGTCACCCTCGGCGGGCACTCCTACACGGTCGCCCAGATCTGTACCTACCGCGTGGTCCTCACCACGGCGGACCACAGCGGCACGAACCAGGGAGCACAGATGGCCACGTGGCCGACGACGCAGGACGGTCACTGGCGGCTGCGCTGGCACGTGCCCGACAACGGGCCCGCCATGGGAGCCGTCCTGACCGACGTCCAGGACGGTCCGGCGCGGGCCTCGATCAGCGTGACGGCACCCGGCCAGGGTCAGCTCGCCTTCTACGACGACGTACGCAAGGGCGGCACGGTCGAGATCGCGAACCGGCTGTGGCGGGTCGAGGCCATCGACCCCGGCAACATGGGCGTCGACATGAACGCGCCGGACTTCAAGGCGGGCCATGTGGACCTCCGGGAGCTCGGCAAGGCCTGAACCGGGCGGAGGTTGGTCGGCGGAGAGGCTCAACTCTCCCCGGCGTAAGGAAAATTGCCGCAAACGGGACGCAAAGTTAACCGGAGTCGAGGGAACTCCCTTACCTGCGGCAACATCTTGGTGAACGACGGACATCTCCGTCGGCCGGATGGGGTGAGGGATGTTGGTGGAGCCGAGAATCGCCGTCGCGGTGGTGACCATGGGGAACCGGCCTGCCGAGGTCGACGCCCTGCTGGAGTCGGTGGCCAAACAGGACCTCGCGCCCGCCCGGATCGTGATCGTCGGCAACGGCTGCCGGCTGCCCGAGTTCGCGCACCGGCTGGCGCTGCCCGGTGAGGTCACGGTCGTCGAGGAGAGCGAGAACCTCGGCTGTCCGGGCGGCCGCAACGTCGCCCTCGCCCGGCTGCGCGAGTTCGGTGACATCGACGTCGTGGTGGAGCTCGACGACGACGGGCTGCTCGTCGACGCCGACGTGCTGAGCCGGGTGCGGGAGCTGTACGCCGCCGACCCGCGGCTGGGCATCGTCGGCTTCCGCATCGCCGACGAGCACGGCGAGACACAGCGGCGGCATGTGCCGCGGGCCGGGGCGGCCGACCCGATGCGGGGCGGGTACGTGACCGGATTCCTCGGCGGCGGACACGCCCTGAGCATGGCGATGCTGGCGCAGACCGGCGACTGGCCGGCCGCGTTCTTCTTCGCGCACGAGGAGACCGACCTGGCCTGGCGGGCAGCCGACTCCGGCTGGCACATCCTCTACGCACCCGAACTGCTGCTCCAGCACCCGAAGACCTCGCCCGCCCGGCACGCCATCTACTACCGGGTGACCGCCCGCAACCGGGTGTGGCTGGTCCGGCGCAGGCTGCCCCTGCCGCTCATCCCCGTGCACCTGGGGGTGTGGATCCTGGTCACCCTGCTGCGCACCCGGTCGGCCGGCGGACTGCGGGCCTGGTTCGGCGGCTTCGTGGAAGGGCTGCGCGAGCCGGCCGGGGAACGCCGGCCCATGCGCTGGCGGACCGTCTGGCGGCTGACCCGGCTGGGGCGGCCGCCGGTCATCTGAGAACGCGGACAGGGTCCCGGTCGTTCACCTCTGACGACCGGGACCCCTCGCGTTCCCGGACCCGGCCGGGGCGGCGACACTCCCCCGAGTCCCGCGTCGTCGACGCGTGCGCCGTCGGGGCCGGATCCGATGTATTGATCACATCAGGCCTGGCCAACAGATCGCTAACATGTGGCCAACGGTCTGCTCCGTCGTCGCCGCTCGACCGGCTTGAAAGCGTTGGGCGGTACACGGGCGGACCGGCCGTGCCACGTGGGCATCGGCGGTCGGACCGCCGCGGCGGAGTGGCGCGGCGCAGTGGCGGGATCCTGTCGTGCAGGGGCGAGAATCGGCCGTGCGCCGATTCCGCCTGAGGGCGCGAGCGGACAGGCGTGCGGGAAGGTGCAGTGAGCGGCGTGATGGGGTGCGCGCTGCGGTTCGGACTGCTGGGACCGCCTGTTCTGTACGACACCTGTGGCACCCGTGACGCCTGCGGCATCCCCGATGTCCGTGCCGTCGGCAGCCCCAAGGTGCGGACCCTGCTGGCCGCGCTGCTGCTGGAGGCCGGCCGGGTCGTCTCGGTCGGCTCGCTCAAGGACACGCTGTGGGGCGGTGCGCCGCCCGCCTCCGCACAGGCCTCGCTGCACAACCATGTGACCCGGCTGCGCCGGCTGCTCGACGACCCGGAACGGCTGCGCGCGACGCCGCCCGGATATGTGCTGCGCGTCGACGAGGGCGAACTGGACGTCCATGTGTTCGAGCGGCGCCTCGCCGTGGCCCGCGGCGCGCATGCCGCCCGCGACTGGGAACTGGTCGTACGCGAGTGCCTGGCCGCGCTCGCGCTGTGGCGGGGCACCCCGCTGAGCGGGCTGCCGTCCGAGGTGGGCGGGTACGCCTTCGTCCAGCGGCTGAAGGAGGCGCGGCTGCTCCTGGAGGACTGGCGCTACGACGCCGAGCTCGCCGTGGGTGGCAGCCGGCTCGGTGCCCTGGTGCCGGAGCTGGCCGCGCTGGCCGCCGAGCACCCGCTGCGGGAGTCGTACCACCGCCAGCTGATGCTCGCCCTGCACCGCACCGGTCGCCGGGCCGAGGCCCTCGCCGTCCACCGCGATCTGCGCAGCCGTCTCGTCGGGGAGCTGGGCGTCGAACCGGGCCCCGGCGTGCGCGAGGCGCATGTGGAGGTGCTGAGGGGCACGCCCGGCGGACTCACCGCCCCTGCGGCACCTGCCGCACCCGCCGCGTCCGCGGTGCTGCTCACGATGCCCGCGACGCCCGCGGCACTCACCGCACCTTGCGTGTCCGCCACACCTTGCGTGTCTCCTGCCCCGCGGATTCCGGGCGCACCGGCCGTGCGGACCGGTCCGGCAGCGCGGACGGTCCCGGCGGCGCGGATCGTTCCGGCGGCGCGGACCGTTCCGGCCGTGCCGGGCGAGGCGGACACCCCACCCCCGCACGCCCCGGCCGAAGGCGCCCAGCACGCCCCGCACGCGTCTGCCGAAGGCGTTCCGCGCACCCCCGGCGAAAGCGTCCCGCGTGCACCCCGGCCCGCCCAACTGCCGCCCGCGCCTGCCCACTTCACCGGGCGCCTCGATGTCCTGGAGGCCCTGCGGCGGACCCTGGCAGCCGACCCTCCCGGCACGGACGGCACGGACGGCACGGACGCCAGGCACGGCGCTTCCGGCTTCTCCTCCCTCCCGCTCCCGCTGGCCGTCGTCAGCGGCATGGCCGGGGTCGGCAAGAGTGCCCTCGCCCTGCATGTCGCGCACGGCCTGCGGGACCGCTTCCCCGACGGCCAGCTGTACATCAACCTGCACGGTGCCACCCCGGGCATGACCCCGCTCACCCCCGCCCAGGCGCTGGCCGCGCTGCTGCGCGACCTCGGCGCCGACCTCCGGCACATCCCCGAGCACCAGGACGCGGCCACCGCGTTGCTGCGCTCCCTGCTCGCGCCGACGCGCACGCTGATGGTGCTGGACGACGCCGCGCACGCCGCGCAGATACGCCCGCTGTTGCCGGCCGGCCCCGGCTGTGCGGTGATCGTCACCAGCCGGTCCCCGCTGACCGCTCTCGACGGCGCCCGCCGCTTCCCGCTCGGCCCGCTCTCCGGCCAGGACAGCGCGGCGCTGCTGCGCTCGGTCTCCGGCCGCGACGGCCTCGACGCCACCCATCCGCTCGTCGAGCTCACCGGCCGGCTCCCGCTCGCCCTGCGGGTCGTCGCCGCCCGGCTGGCCGCCCGCCGGGCCCTCACCCCGGACGTGCTCGCCGGTCAGCTGGCCGCCACGGGACGGTTGCACCATCTGGAGTACGACGATCTGAGCGTCCGCCGCTCCCTGGCCGTCGCGCACGACGCGCTCGCCGCCTCCGAGCGCGAGACCGACCGGGACGCGGCCCGCGCACTGCGCCGCATCGGCGCGCTCGACCTGCCTGTGTACGGTGCCCCCCTGCTCGCCCGGCTGACCGGCACCGACGAACGCCGCGCCGAGGCCGCCCTCGACCGCCTCGTCGACGTGGCGCTCCTGGAGGAGACGGCGTACGGCCGCTACGCCCCCCACGACCTGGTGCGCGACTTCGCCCGTGAACTGGCCGACAAGGACCCCGGCCCGCACGACGGGGGCGAACCCGCCCCCGTCGTCCTCGCCCTGCGCTGGTACGCCGCCGTCGCCGACCGGGTCCTCACCGCGATCGTGGAACCCGGCTACGAGCAGGACGACCGCCGCTGTCCGACCCCGTCCCAGCCGCCCGGGCATCCGGCCCACGCGGTGGCGCCCTTCGGCAGTCCCGAGGAGGCCTTCGCCTGGGGCGACCTGGAACTGGAGAACGTCGTCGCGCTCGTGCGGCGCCACCCGGCGGACACGGCCGATGCCGTCACCGCCGCCCATGTCTCCACTCTCGCGCGGCTCCTGTTCCCCTACGTCCAGCGCAGTGGGCGATGCGCCGAGATGGAGGTGCTGGGGCGGGCCGCGCTCGCCGCGGCGCGCCGGCTCGGGGACGAGGCGGCCGAGGCCCACGCGCTGGGCGACCTCGCCGCCCTGCACTTTCTGACCGGCCGCCAGAAGGACGCGCTGGCCCTCAACGACCGTGCCCTGGCCCTCTGGCGCCGGCTGGAGCGGCTCTCCCGGATCCGGCGCTGCCTCAACAACCGGGGTCTGCTGCTCGAAGGGCTCGGCCGGTACGAGGAGTCCGGCGCGGCGCTGCGGCAGAGCCTGGAGTACTCACGGCAGCTGAACGACCCGTACGGCGAGGCCGTCACCCACAGCCACCTGGGCAATCTGTACGAGCACACCGACCCCCGGGCCGCGATCGAGCAGCACCGGCGCTCCCTCGCCCTCGGCGACGAGATCGGCGCCGTCATCCTGCAGCACTCGGCGCACTGCAATATCGGCTACGCCCATCTGACCCTGGGCGAACCGGCCGCCGCGCTGCCGCACTTCGAGGAGAGCCGGCGCATCCGCGGCGGCCACGGCGACTGGCACGGCGAGTCCCAGACCCGGCTCGGCCTGGTGCGCACCCTGCGGCTGCTCGGGCGCGGCGTCCCCGCCGCCCGTGAGTGCGCCGAGCTGCTGAGCCGCGCGGACGCCCGCGCCGACCGCTACACCGGCGGACTCGCCCGGCACCAGCTCGGCCTGCTGCTCCGGGAGCGGGGACGTGTCGAGGAGGCGTACGAGGAGTGGCGCGCGGCCCTTGCGGCCCTGGACGGGACGGACGAGGAGGCGGTCGTGGCGGAACTCGTGGGGCTGCTCGCCGGCTCCTGCTGATTCGGCCGTTCTCCGCGCGCCGATCCAGCCGCCCTCCGCGTGTCCGAAGAACGCCCTGCCCGGCCGTCCGCCGGCAGCGGACCGCGGCCGTTCACTTCGCGTCGGCATAGCACTGCACCACCGCCGTCGTGAACGGGAACCGCACCGGGGTGTCCCCGAACGTCAGCCGTCCCGCGAGGTCCGCCGCCTCCCGGATCGCCGCCACGACCGTGTCGGCCTCGTGCGCCGGACAGTGCACGATCACCTCGTCGTGCTGGAAGAAGACCAGCTCGGCCGCCATGGCGGCACAGGTCCGCCGCAGCGCGGCCAGCAACAGCAGGGTCCAGTCGGCCGCGCTGCCCTGGACGACGAAGTTGCGGGCGAAGCGGCCGCGGGCGCGGGCGTCGGTGGAGGCGTATCCCGGCATCCAGCCCTGCTCGGCGGGCTGCCCGGCCGGCTCCTCCTGCGGCATCCCCGCCTCTTCCGCTCCTTCGTCGCCCGCCCCGGCCGCGGGCGGACAGGTGCGCCCCAGCCACGTCCGCACCAGCCGGCCCTCCTGGCCGGCCTGCGCCGCGTCGTCGACGTACGCCACCGCTCTGGGGAAGCGGCGTCTGAGGGCGGCGAGGTTCTTCAGGCCGTCCCCGGAGGTCTGGCCGTAGACCGCGCCGAGCACGGCGAGTTTGGCCTGGCCGCGGTCGCCGGAGAAGGCGCGGTCGGAGACGGACTGGTACAGGTCGTCCTCCCGGGCGGCCACCTCCATCAGGCCGGGGTCACGGGAGATCGCGGCGAGCACCCGCGGTTCCATCTGGTCGACGTCCGCGACGACGAGCCGCCAGCCGGGATCGGCGACGACGGCACGCCGGATGACCTTGGGGATCTGCAGGGCGCCGCCGCCGTTGGTCACCCAGCGCCCGGTGACCGTCCCGCCCGCGAGGAACTCCGGCCGGAACCGCCCGTCCCGCACCCAGTCCTGGAGCCAGGACCAGCCGTGCGCGACCCAGATGCGGTACAGCTTCTTGTACTCGATCAGCGGCTTCACGGCCGGGTGGTCGAGGGACTCGATCTCCCACCGGCGGGTCGACCTGACCTTGATGCCGGCCTGGGCGAAGGCCTTGACGACGTCGGCGGGCAGATCGGGCCGCACCCGGCGGCCGAACGCCGCCGACACCTCGTCGGCGAGCTCGGCCAGGCGCCGGGGCTCCCCGCCGCCGGTGTAGCGCTCGCCGAGCAGTTCGCGCAGGACCTCGCGGTGCACGTCCGCGCTCCACGGCAGTCCCGCGCGGTTCATCTCGGCCGCCACCAGCATCCCCGCCGACTCCGCGGACGTCAGCAGCCGCAGCCGGTCGGGGCGGGCGGACCGGTCGTGCCGCCGCTGCTGCTCGGCGTAGACCTCGACGAGGTCCGTCAGCGGCAGCCGGGTGCCCTGCGGTTCGAACAGCGGGGACTGCGCGCCGGGCTCCGCGGACCGCTGGCGCGGATCGGGCGGCACCGGACGGCCGTGCAGCCGGGCGAGGGCGGCGACCGCCGAGCGGGGTTCGCCGTAACGGCCCTCGTGGCCGAGGAGGAGGGTCTCGGCGTCCTCGATGTCGTAGCACCGCTCGACCCGCACCCCACTGGCGAGCAGTCGCGGGTAGACCTCGGCGGTGGTGCGCCACACCCAGCGGAAGACGTCCGGCCTGCGGCGTACGGCCTCGGCGAGGTCCGGCTCCCGCACCACCGGCGCGGCGGGCAGCCCGTCCGGACCGAGGGGGGCGATCTCCACGCCACCGTCCTCGGTCGGAGCGAGCGCCCACCGGTCGGCCATGCAACGAGTCTCGCAGGAGCCTCTGACAACGGCCCCGACCTGCGGTTTCCGCCGGACTACCGCTCCTCCTCCTGCTCCCCGTCCTGGGACTGCGACTCCTGGTCCAGCCGCAACGTCTCCAGCAGCTTCACGACGAACGCCTCGGACCGGGCCTTGTCGATGCCGAGCCCGCTCAGCACGCCCTCGCCGTTCTCGAACTCCAGCAGGGCGAGCAGGATGTGCTCGGTGCCGACGTAGTTGTGGCCGAGGCGGAGGGCCTCGCGGAAGGTGAGTTCCAGTGCCTTTTTGGCGGCGGGGCCGTACGGGATCAGCTCCGGGGCGTCCTCGGCGGCCGGCGGGAGCGCGGCAGCCGCGGCCTCGCGGACCGCGTCCAGGGAGACGCCCTGCGCGATGATCGCCCGTGCGCCGAGTCCCTCGGGCTCGGCGAGCAGACCGAGGACGAGGTGCTCCGGCAGCCCCTCGGCGCCGCCCGCGGCCTTGGCCTCGTTGTGGGAGGCCATGACCACGTTGCGGGCGCGCGGGGTGTACCGGTTGAAGCCCTGGCTGGGGTCGAGGTCGGTCGACTCCTTCGGCACGAACCGCTTCTGCGCCGCCTGCCGGGTGACGCCCATGCTCTTGCCGATGTCCGTCCAGGAGGCGCCCGAACGGCGCGCCTGGTCCACGAAGTGGCCGATCAGATGGTCGGCGACCTCGCCCAGGTACTCGCCGGCGAGCACCGCGTCCTGGAGCTGCTCGAGGGGTTCCGCGTGGACCTTCTTGATCGCGGAGATGAGGTCGTCGAGACGTACGGATGACGTGATGGTCGGTTGCGTCGACATGTGTCAACCTTAGGTTGACGCAAGAGGGGTGTCAACCTAAGGTTGACAATCAAGGGGTCATTGGGGCGAGGTGGCCAGCCGCAGCGCCAGCGCCGTGAAGACCGTCCCGCTGAACACGTCGAGCCCGCGTGCCACCCGGCGGCTGCGGCGCAACAGCGCCGACAGCTTCCCGGACAGCAGCCCGACCGAGCTGTCCACCACGAAGCCCATCGTCACGATGGTCAGTCCGAGCACCAGGAGCTGCTCCGGTACGTGGCCCAGCCCCGGATCCACGAACTGAGGGAGGAAGGCGATGTTGAACAGGATCACCTTGGGGTTGAGCAGGTTGGTGACGGCGCCCTGCCAGAACGCGCGCCGCAGTCCGGGTCCGGCGGGCGCGCCCTCCGCGTCCTCGGCGCCCTCCGCGCCCGGCAGCGACCGGTCCCGGAACGCCTTCACGGCCAGATACAGCAGATAGCCCGCGCCTGCCCAGCGCAGCACGTGGTACAGCACCGGCAGCGCCGCGAACAGCGCCGACAGGCCGAGCGCCGCGGCCGCCGAGTGCACGAGCATGGCGCAGGCGACCCCGCAGGCGGCCAGCACCCCGGCCGTGGGGCCGCCCCGCCCGCCCATCGCGACGATGAACATCATGTCGGGGCCGGGGGTGACGCAGAGCGCGAGAGCGGTGACGAGGAACGCCGCGTACAAGGATGTGTCCACCATGGCCGCCATGCTGGAACCCGTGCGGAGCCCCGGGCGACCGGGTTTCGGGGGCTGAGACACGGGCGGCTTCGGCGTCCCGGGACCTCGTGGCACGATCGACGGGTGAGCCGTACGACCAGCACCGTCGAGCGTGCCTTCGAGGCAGCCCTCTACGACGCCACCGACACCGCCCTCGACACCGGCGCCTCGCTGCTCGCGTCGGACCCCGCGGCCGACGCCGAGCTCGACGCCCGGGGCAGGGAGTTCGTGGCGGCGGCCTGGCGGCGAGGCTGGCAGCCCGCCGACCTCGTCCGCTACGTGCGCCGCGAGCTGGACGACGTACACCTGCGCCTGTGCGTGGCGCTGGTCCGGGCGCAGGCGCCCGTGGACGGTCCGCGCGGTCCCCGCTGGGCGGCGCAGCTGGACGAACTGGCCGCGATCGGCGCGCCGTCCGGCACCGACCGCTTCTCGCGGGCCGGTGCGGTCCTGGAGCTGTACCGCCTGCTGCTGCGGCTGCCCACGCTGGAGCCGCTGGCGCAGCCCGTGCGGCGGCAGCCCGGGACCGGGTCCGACACCCGGATGCTCGGCCGGATCCGCGCGCTGCTGGCCAAGGCGGAGGCGACCGGGTTCCCGGAGGAGGCGGAGGCGCTGAGCGCCAAGGCGCAGGAGCTCATGGCCCGGCACAGCGTGGACGAGGCGCTGCTCGCCGCCCGTGCGCCGGCCCCGGACGCCCCCGGCGCCTGCCGGATCGGGGTCGAGCCGCCGTACGAGCAGGCCAAGGCGGTGCTGCTGGACGCGGTCTCCGGCGCGAACCACTGCCGGGCGGTGTGGAACGAACCTCTCGGCTTCTCCACGGTCGTCGGCTTCGAGGCCGACCTGGAGGCGGTCGAACTCCTCTACACCTCACTGCTCGTGCAGGCCACGACGGCGATGACCCGGGCGGAGGCGGCCCAGCGTGCGGGCGGCCGCAAGCGGACCAAGACCTTCCGGCAGTCGTTCCTCGCCGCGTACGCCCACCGCATCGGCAGCCGTCTGACGGTCGCGGCGAAGACGCAGGTGACGGACGACCTGCTGCCCGTCCTCGCCTCCCGCGAGGTCGCGGTCTCCTCGGCCACGGACCGCATGTTCCCGCAGACGGTGACGACCCGGCTGCGCGGGGTGAGCGACGAGGCGGGCTGGACCGAGGGCAGGGAGGCGGCCGACCGGGCCCGGATGGGCTCCCGTCCCAGGCTGCCCTGACCCGACGGCGGCCGTCGGCCGGCTGCCGTCGTCCTTCGCCCGCTGCCGTCGTCCGGTCGCTGTCGCTGTCGCTGCCGCTGTCCGGCCGCCGCCCTTCGTCAGTGGCGGTCAGTCGCCGTCAGTCGCCGTCAGTCGCCGTCCGTCGCCGTCCGTCGCCGTCCGTCGCCGTCAGTCGCCGTCCGTCGCCGTCAGTCGCCGTCCGTCGGCGTCAGTCGCCGGCCTGCTGGAAGGCGCTCACCGAGACGTCCGGCTTGTCCGTGCCGTCCTTCAGCGCGACATCGCCGTACGTCCAGTCGAAGCTGTGGGTGGTGTCGGCGCCGGGCAGGCTGAACTTCATGCTGTCGGCCGCGAAGCTCTTGGCGCCGCCCGCCTCGCCCCGCACATAGGTGAGGGTGAAGGAGGCGGTCGCGTCCTTGGCGAGGGTCAGCTTCTGCGCCTGCGCGGCCGCGTCCTTCGGGACGTCGGCGGAGGCGCTGCCGGCCCCGAGGGCGACGGCCGGGAAGCCGTTCAGCGTGCACTCGGATCCGGTGTTGGTCACGGTGACGGAGACGTTGCCGGTGTCCCCGGCGGCCGGGGCGGCGTTGACCGGGCCGACCTCCAGGCCGACCTTGCCGATCGCGCACGCGTTGCCGGCGGCGGCGCCACCACCGGCCGTCTTCTCGTCACTGGTTCCGCCGCCGCCGTCGCACGCGGTGAGCAGCAGTGCCGCAGCGAGGGCGGTGACGGTGATGGGCAAGGCGCGCATGAGTTCCCCTGAGGTCGTGTCGGTGCCCCTGGATCATCACGCATGGACCGGTGGTCCCGTCGCGCGACCCCGCTTTTTGCTCAGGATCCCAGGTTCGCCGTGGGCAGCCCCGAGGGCAGCTGTCCGCCCTCCGACCTGGTGTATGTCTCCTTGCCGAGTTCTCCCTGCCAGGTGACATTCAGCGTCGTCCTGTTGACGGAGTCGACCATTCCCGTGGCCCGCTTGCTGCTGCCGTCCGTGCACTTGAGGTGGATCATCAGCATCCCGGCCTCCTTGCCCGCGGTGCCGCTGCACACACTGCCGCTGGTGGCGAAGAGGCCCGCCTGCTTGCCGGTGACGACCAGGGCCACGGCCTGACCGTCGGTCGTGGCGAGCCAGCTGCCCTCCAGGGAGTCGGCGGCCGCGGTCGCCCCGCCGGTGCCCCCGGTGTCCGCGGTCGCCGTGGCCGTGGGCGCCGGGCTCGCCGAGGACTCGTCCGTGGCACCGCCACCGCCGCCGCACGCGGTCAGCGCGAGCACCCCCGTGAGCCCGGCGCCCAGGGCGGTGAGCCGTACCCGCCGGCGGGAGACCCCGCGCGCCGCACCGCGCGAAGGTCGGGAGAAGGTCGCCGAAGTCACTGGAAACTCCCAAGCGGTAAGCGGGCCGGC
>NZ_JBEOWS010000216.1:0-16759 GCF_040296125.1 Streptomyces sp. NPDC002265
ACCGCGGCGCGCCCAGGCGCGCCCCCCCGCCCCCGCCCGGGCGGGCCCGGTGGCGGCCACCCCGACCAACAGGGCCCGGTGGCCGCCACCCCGACCAACAGGACCCGGTGGCCACCACCCCGACCAACAGGACCCGGTGGCCGCCACCCCGACCAACAGGACCCGGTGGCCACCACCCCGACCAACAGGACCCGGTGGCCACCACCCCGACCAACAGGACCCGGCGGCACGGCAGATGGGGCCCCCGGGTCCAAGTGATCGCGGTCACGGAGGAGTCGGCGTTTCCGTCTCGTTAATTAGGTTAGGCTTACCTAAGTTGAAGCCGGGATCCCGCCGCCTTCTCCCCCTTCTCGTCCCGCACGGACTCTCCCCATCCGGAGGACCCCCACATGCGCTCGCACCTGCTCAATGACCTCACCGCGGAGGACTACCGTCGCTCCGTGACCGAAGGAGTCGAGCGGGTGGCGGCCAAACTCGCCACCACCGAACGGCCGTTCACCGGCGTCACCGCGGACATCCTCGCCCCCCGCATCGAGCAGATCGACCTCGACCGGCCGCTGCACGACACCACGGCCGCCCTGGACGAACTCGAAGAGGTCTACCTGCGCGACGCCGTCTACTTCCACCACCCCCGCTACCTCGCTCACCTCAACTGCCCGGTCGTCATCCCGGCCGTGCTCGGCGAGGCGGTCCTGTCCGCCGTCAACTCCTCGCTGGACACCTGGGACCAGTCGGCCGGCGGCACCCTGATCGAACGCAGGCTCATCGACTGGACGGCCGCCCGGATCGGCCTCGGCCCGTCCGCCGACGGGGTGTTCACCTCCGGTGGCACCCAGTCCAACCTCCAGGCGCTGCTGCTGGCCCGCGAGGAGGCCAAGACCGACAGCCTCGACCGGCTGCGCGTCTTCGCATCCGAGGCCAGCCACTTCAGCGTCAGGAAATCCGCGAAACTGCTCGGCCTGAGCGCTGACGCGGTGGTGAGCATCCCCGTCGACCACGACCGGCGGATGCAGACCGTCGCCCTCGCCCACGAGCTGGAGCGCTGCCGCAGGGACGGTCTCGTCCCCATGGCCGTCGTCGCCACCGGCGGCACCACCGACTTCGGCTCCATCGACCCGCTGCCCGAGATCGCCGAGCTGTGCCGGCAGTACGGCGTGTGGATGCACGTCGACGCCGCCTACGGCTGCGGTCTGCTCGCCTCGGTGAAGTACCGGGACCGCATCGACGGCATCGAGCGCGCCGACTCGGTCACCGTCGACTACCACAAGTCCTTCTTCCAGCCGGTGAGTTCCTCCGCCGTCCTGGTCCGCGACGCCGCCACCCTGCGGCACGCCACCTACCACGCGGACTACCTCAACCCGCGCCGCATGGTGGAGGAGCGCATCCCCAACCAGGTGGACAAGTCCCTCCAGACCACCCGCCGCTTCGACGCGCTCAAGCTGTGGATGACGCTGCGCGTGATGGGCGCCGACGGCATCGGCTCGCTCTTCGACGAGGTCTGCGACCTCGCGGACGAGGGCTGGCGGCTGCTGGCCGCCGACCCGCGCTTCGACGTGGTGGTCCGGCCGTCCCTGTCCACCCTGGTCTTCCGCTACATCCCGGCCGCCGTCACCGACCCGGCCGAGATCGACCGCGCCAACCTCTACGCCCGCAAGGCCCTGTTCGCCTCCGGCGACGCCGTCGTCGCGGGCACCAAGGTGGGCGGACGCCACTATCTGAAGTTCACCCTGCTCAACCCCGAGACCACCGCGGACGACATCGCCGCCGTCCTCGACCTGATCGCCGGCCACGCCGAGCAGTACCTGGGAGAATCCGTTGACCGCGCTTCCTGAGTCCCGAGAGAAGACCTACGACTTCGTGGGGATCGGGCTCGGCCCCTTCAACCTCGGCCTGGCCTGCCTCACCGAACCGATCGCCGGACTCGACGGCGTCTTCCTGGAGACGAAGCCCGACTTCGAGTGGCACGCGGGGATGTTCCTCGACGGCGCCCACCTCCAGACGCCGTTCATGTCGGACCTGGTCACCCTCGCCGACCCGACCTCCCCGTACTCCTTCCTGAACTACCTCAAGGAGCGCGGCCGGCTCTACTCGTTCTACATCCGCGAGAACTTCTACCCGCTGCGGGTCGAGTACGACGACTACTGCCGCTGGGCCGCCGGCAAGCTGAGCAGCATCCGCTTCGGCACGACCGTCCGGACGGTGACGTACGAGGACGCGGACGCGACCTACGTCGTGACGACCACCGCGGGCGACACCTACCGCGCCCGCCACCTGGTCCTGGGCACCGGCACCTCGCCGCACCTGCCCGAGGCCTGCCGGGACCTGGGCGGCGACTTCATCCACAACTCCCGCTACCTGGAGCACAAGGCGCAGTTGCAGCGCAAGGAGTCGATCACCCTGGTCGGCAGCGGCCAGTCCGCCGCCGAGATCTACCAGGACCTCCTCGCCGAGATCGACGTGCACGGCTACCGGCTGAACTGGGTCACCCGCTCGCCGCGCTTCTTCCCGCTGGAGTACACCAAGCTCACGCTGGAGATGACCTCCCCGGAGTACGTCGACTACTTCCGCGAGCTGCCCGAGGACACCCGCTACCGGCTCACCGCCGAGCAGAAAGGCCTGTTCAAGGGCATCGACGGCGACCTGATCGACGAGATCTTCGATCTGCTGTACCAGAAGAACCTCGCCGGCCCGGTCCCCACCCGGCTGCTCACCAACTCGGCCCTGACCGGCGCCCGGTACGACGACGGCACGTACACCCTGACACTGCGCCAGGAGGAGCAGGGCAAGGACTACGAGCTGAGCAGCCAGGGCCTGATCCTGGCCACCGGCTACGCGTACACCGAGCCGGAGTTCCTCGCCCCGGTCCGCGACCGGCTGCGCTACGACGGGCACGGCAACTTCGACGTGGCCCGCAACTACGCGATCGACGTGACGGGCCGGGGCGTCTTCCTCCAGAACGGCGCCGTCCACACGCACAGCATCACCTCGCCCGACCTGGGCATGGGCCCGTACCGCAACGCCTACATCATCCGGGAGCTGCTCGGCACCGAGTACTACCCGGTCGAGAAGAAGATCGCGTTCCAGGAGTTCGCCATATGACCGCCCCCCGCACCGGCATCGGGACGTTCACCGTCCGCCCGCTCGACCCGCTGAAGGACGCCGAGCTGCTGCACGGCTGGGTCACCCATCCCAAGGCGGCCTTCTGGATGATGCAGGACGCGAAGCTGGAGGACGTCGAGCGGGCGTACATGGAGATGGCGGCGGACGAGCACCATCACGCGCTGCTGGGCCTGCACGACGGCGTACCAGCCTTCCTGATGGAGCGCTACGACCCCGCCCACCGCGAGCTGGTCGGCCTGTACGAGCCGCTCCCCGGTGACGTCGGCATGCACTTCCTCGTAGCCCCGACGGACACGCCCGTGCACGGCTTCACCCGCGCGGTGATCACCGCCGTGATGGCGCACCTCTTCGCGGACCCGGCGACCGCCCGGGTCGTGGTGGAGCCCGACGTCGGCAACAGGGCCGTGCACGCCCTCAACGAGGCGGTCGGCTTTGAACCCGACCGTGAGATCGAGAAGCCGGAGAAGACGGCGCTGCTGAGCTTCTGCACGCGCGCGCAGTTCGAGAAGGCGGTGGCCGCGTGACCCTCGCCGACTCCGTGGCCCACCTGTCCCCCGAGCGCTGGGAGCAGGCCAACCGGCTGCTGGTCCGCAAGGCGCTCGCCGAGTTCGCGCACGAGCGGCTGATCAGCCCCGAGCCGGACGGCGAGGGGTACGCCGTGCACAGCGACGACGGCCAGACCGTCTACCGGTTCACCGCCGTCCGCCGCGCGCTGGATCACTGGCAGGTGGACGCCGACTCCCTCACCCGTCACCGTGACGGCGTCGAACTTCCCCTGGCCGCGCTGGACTTCTTCATCGAGCTGAAGAAGTCGCTGGGGCTGAGCGACGAGATCCTGCCGGTGTACCTGGAGGAGATCTCCTCCACCCTCTCCGGCACCTGCTACAAGCTCACCAAGCCGCAGATCCCCTCGGCCGAGCTGGCCGGCGCCGGCTTCCAGGCGATCGAGACCGGCATGACCGAGGGCCACCCCTGCTTCGTCGCCAACAACGGGCGGCTCGGCTTCGGCGTCCACGAGTACCTGTCGTACGCGCCCGAGACGGCGAGCCCGGTACGGCTGGTGTGGCTGGCCGCGCACCGCTCGCGGGCCGCGTTCACGGCAGGCGTGGGCATCGAGTACGAGTCGTTCGTACGGCAGGAGCTGGGCGAGGAGACCGTCGACCGCTTCCACGCCCGGCTGACCGGCCTGGGACTCGACCCGGCCGACTACCTCTTCATCCCCGTCCACCCCTGGCAGTGGTGGAACAAGCTCACCGTGACCTTCGCCGCCGAGGTCGCCCGCCGGCACCTGGTCTGCCTGGGCGAGGGCGACGACGAGTACCTCGCCCAGCAGTCCATCCGGACCTTCTTCAACTCCTCCCACCCCGGGAAGCACTATGTGAAGACGGCGCTGTCCGTCATCAACATGGGGTTCATGCGGGGCCTGTCGGCCGCATACATGGAGGCCACCCCCGCGATCAACGACTGGCTCGCGCAGCTCGTCGCCACCGACCCGGTGCTGCGGTCGAGCGGCCTGTCGATCATCCGCGAGCGGGCCGCCGTGGGCTACCGGCACCTGGAGTACGAGGCGGCCACGGACCGCTACTCGCCCTACCGCAAGATGCTGGCCGCGCTGTGGCGCGAGAGCCCGGTGCCGTCGCTGGCGGAGGGCGAGTCGCTGGCGACCATGGCCAGTCTCGTCCACGTCGACCACGAGGGCGCCTCGATCGCGGCCGCGCTGATCGAGCGGTCGGGGCTGGCGCCGGCCGAGTGGCTGCGCCGCTATCTGCGGGCCTACTACACCCCGCTGCTGCACAGCTTCTACGCCTACGACCTGGTGTACATGCCGCACGGCGAGAACGTCATCCTGGTCCTGAAGGACGGGGTGGTGCAGCGCGCGATCTACAAGGACATCGCCGAGGAGATCGTCGTCATGGACCCGGACGCGGTGCTGCCGCCCGAGGTGCGGCGCATCCGTGCGGAGGTGCCCGAGGACATGAAGCTGCTGTCGATCTTCACCGACGTCTTCGACTGCTTCTTCCGCTTCCTCGCCGCGAACCTCGCCGGCGAGGGGGTCCTGGCGGAGGACGAGTTCTGGGGCACGGTCGCCGAGGTCACCCACGAGTACCAGGAGGCGAACCCCGAACTGGCCGACAGGTTCCGCCAGTACGACATGTTCGCCCCCGAGTTCGCCCTGTCCTGCCTCAACCGCCTCCAGCTGCGCGACAACCGGCAGATGGTGGACCTGGCGGACCCGTCCGGCGCCCTCCAGCTGGCCGGCACCCTGGCGAACCCCCTCGCGGGCCGGTAGGCCCCGCCCACGGACGGGCACCCCGCGGTACGGTCCCGCGGGGTGCCCGTCGCTTCGCGGCGGAGAATCCCCGGGGCCGGCGAACTGCCGTGATGAAACAATTGCCGTATGGCGGAGATCATCCAGAAGGACGGCACCTGGGTCTTCGACGGGGGCGCCGTCCGGCTGACCCCCGGACGGGACAAGAGCGTCGGCGTACTGCGCCGGACGCTGGGTGAACTCGTCGTGCCACTGGCGGCGTTGGCCGGGGTGTCCTTCGAGCAGGGCCGTAAGGCGGGGCGGCTCAGGCTGCGGCTGCGCGAGGGCGCCGACCCCCTGTTGCACGCCACCGGCGGGCGGCTCGGCGAACCGCACGACCCCTACCAGTTGCTGGTGGAGCCCGAACGCCACGGCGTCGCCGAGTACTTCACCGACGAGGTGCGCAACGCGCTGCTGCTGGACGAGGTCGGCTCCGGCCCGGTGGACCGGTTCCTGCTGCCCGGCCCGTCCGTACCGCTGTCGGTGTCCGCCGGGGACGGCACGGCGAGCTTCGACGGGGAGCGGGTGCGTCTGGAGTGGAACTGGAAGACGGAGGACGCCAAGGCCGCGGCCGGCGCCCGTACCCTCGCCGTCGGCGACATCACGGGCGTCGAGTGGCACCCGGCCGTCGGCCTGGAGAACGGTTCGCTGCGCTTCGCCGTGCGGGGGGCGGCGACCAAGGCCCCGCCGAAGTACGACCCGAACTCCGTGGAGCTGTGGGGCTTCAAGCGGGACCCGCTGATGGCACTGGTCGCGGCGGCTGTGCAGGCCCGGCTGCCGCATCCGGCCGCGCCCCCTGCCGGGGACGTACGGCCGTCCGGGCCCCTGGTGCCCCGGCAGCTCGTGCCCGCCCCCGCCGAGGACGGGCACGACGCGCTGCTGCGGCGGCTGCGTGAGCTCGGCGAGCTGCACCGCACGGGGGTGCTGACGGACGAGGAGTTCACGGCGGCCAAGCAGGCGATCCTCGGACGGATGTGAGGACCGCCCGCCCGGTCCGGCCTACTTCGCCCTGCGGGCCACCGTGAAGTGGTCGATGCGCTCGCCGGTCTCGGCGATGCCCTGGACCTTCAGGGTGGTGTAGCGGCCCTTCGACGCGGGGGTGACGTCCACGCGCAGGAAGGAGTAGTTCAGGTAGCGCACCCGCGACCAGGTGACGGTCTCGTCGACCTTGCCGTCCTTGGTGTTGATGAAGGAGGCCACGGAGTCGACCTCGTTCTGGTGGCCCTCGTAGGAGTCGGGGGCGGTGAAGGCGTACAGGCTGCGGCCCGCGGCGCCCGCCGTGACGTAGACGGTGCCCTCGCTGTCCGAGTAGGCGGTCTCGCCGATCGGCAGCTTCTTGACGACCTGGTCGCCCTTGATGACGTCGGTGCGCTCGTACTGGTGGTTGTGGCCGTTGATGACCAGGTCGACCTGGTACTTGTCGAACAGCGGCACCCACTCCTGGCGCACGCCCCCCTCCGAGGCGTGCGCGGTGGAGGTGCAGTACGCGCAGTGGTGGAAGAACACGATGACGAAGTCGATGTTCTTCGAGGCGCGGAACTTCTTCAGCTGCGCCTCGAACCACTTGGTCTGGGTGCCGCCGGAGATGCCGAGGTTGGCCGGGATCTCGAAGGAGACGTCGTTGGGGTCCAGCGAGATGATCGCGGTGTTGCCGTAGACGAAGGAGTAGACGCCCGGGAGGTTCTTGGCGTCCGGGCCGTTGTCCGGGAGGGTCCAGCGGGCTTCCTCGCCGCCGTAGCCGTTGGGCGAGTACCAGGCCTCCATGTCGTGGTTGCCGTACGAGACCATCCACGGGATCTGCTTGGCGACCGACTCGGTCTGGTACAGGAACTGGTCCCAGGTGCGCGAGTCGAACCCGGTGTCGGAGGTCTTGCCCTGGCCGGCCGGATCGCCGTAGGCGATGTCGCCGGCGTGCAGGTGGAAGGCCGGGTTCTGGCCGAGGATCAGGCTGTCGTTGGCCAGCGCGTGGTAGCTGACGCCCTGGTCGCCGAAGGCGGTGAAGGTGAACGGCTGCTTGCAGTCGGGCGCGGTGGTGAAGGTGCCCAGGGTGCCGGCCAGGTGCGCCGCGGCCGGGTCGAAGCCCTGGTGGCCGACGCCGTAGTAGTACGTGCGGCCCGGGCGCAGGTGGGTGAGCTTGGCGTGCAGGTAGTACTGGGTGTGGTCGCCGCTCGCGCCGACACCGGCCGGGGTGTAGAGGGTGCGGACCTCGGCCTCGATCTTGCGGGAGAGGTCCCAGGGGTGGGCGCCGATCCGGATGAACGGCTTCTTCACCGCGACCGGGACCTGCCACGAGACCGTCATCTCGGTGCCCGGGTCGTTGCCGTAGGCCAGGTGACGGCCGAAGGGAGCCACGAGGGCGCCGTCGACCGTCTCGGCCGCGGGCGCGGTGGACTGGGTGGGCACGGCGGCCTGGGCGGTGGCCCCCGGCACGAACGCGCCACCGACGACGGCGCCCACGGTGACCGCGCCGCCTCTCATCATCGTGCGCCTGGAGAATCTTGCGCGCAGGTATTCATGCTGTTCGGCCATGCTCATGCGATCGGCCAGCTGCTCGGGTACGCCCATGCGAGGAATGTCCATGGCGTCTGAAACTCGTCTCCCAAGGCTACGGACCGCAAGATTCAGGATGGACAGTCGGCGAACAGCACCTCATAAGAGATTCAACACAGCCCTGCCCGAAATCGGGCAGGATTGTTGCGGATCTACTGTCCGTAGCCCAGGATCTACCGGGTGCACGACGAACTCGTTGATCACCTGACGCGGTCCACGCCTCTGAACCGGGGCGAGGCCCTGCGGGTGATCCAGGACGTGCTCGCCTACTTCGACGAGACGACCGAGGACTACGTCCGTCGCCGCCATCGCGAGCTCCAGGCCCAGGGCCTGGTGAACGCGACGATCTTCGAACGGATCGAGGCGGACCTGAAATACCGGGCGGTGTCGCCGCCGGAGCTCTCGCTCCGACAGCTGCGCCGCATGGTCTACGGCTGAGGAATACCTATATATGTGCGGAATTGTCGGATACATCGGTCGGCGTGACGTCGCTCCCCTCCTGCTGGAGGGCCTCCAGCGCCTGGAGTACCGCGGCTACGACTCCGCGGGCATCGTCGTCACCTCGCCGAAGACGCCGGGTCTGAGGCTGGTCAAGGCCAAGGGCCGGGTCCGCGACCTGGAGGCCAAGGTCCCGGCGCGCTTCAAGGGCACCACGGGCATCGCCCACACCCGCTGGGCCACCCACGGCGCCCCGTCCGACGTCAACGCGCACCCGCACATGTCGGCCGACAACAAGGTCGCGGTCGTCCACAACGGCATCATCGACAACGCCTCCGACCTGCGCAAGAAGCTCGAGGCCGACGGGGTCGAGTTCCTCTCCGAGACCGACACCGAGGTGCTCACCCACCTCATCGCGCGCTCCCAGCACGAGAAGCTGGAGGACAAGGTCCGCGAGGCGCTGCGGGTGGTCGAGGGCACCTACGGCATCGCCGTGATGCACGCCGACTTCAACGACCGCATCGTGGTGGCCCGCAACGGCTCCCCGGTCGTCCTCGGCATCGGCGAGAAGGAGATGTTCGTCGCCTCGGACATCGCCGCCCTGGTCGCCCACACCCGGCAGATAGTCACGCTGGACGACGGCGAGATGGCCACCCTCAAGGCCGACGACTTCCGGACGTACACCACCGAGGGCACCCGCACCACCGCCGAGCCGACGATCGTGGAGTGGGAGGCCGCGTCGTACGACATGGGCGGCCACGACACGTACATGCACAAGGAGATCTTCGAGCAGGCCGACGCCGTGGACCGCGTGCTGCGCGGCCGCATCGACGACCGGTTCTCCACCGTGCACCTCGGCGGCCTGAACCTGGACGCCCGCGAGGCGCGCCAGATCCGCCGCGTGAAGATCCTCGGCTGCGGCACCTCCTACCACGCGGGCATGATCGGCGCCCAGATGATCGAGGAGCTGGCCCGTATCCCCGCGGACGCCGAGCCGGCCTCCGAGTTCCGCTACCGCAACGCCGTCGTCGACCCCGACACGCTGTACATCGCCGTCTCGCAGTCCGGTGAGACGTACGACGTGCTGGCGGCCGTCCAGGAGCTCAAGCGCAAGGGCGCGCGGGTGCTGGGCGTGGTCAACGTGGTGGGCTCGGCGATCGCCCGCGAGGCGGACGGCGGCGTGTACGTGCACGCGGGCCCCGAGGTCTGCGTGGTCTCCACCAAGTGCTTCACCAACACCACGGTCGCCTTCGCGCTGCTCGCGCTGCACCTGGGCCGCACCCGCGACCTGTCGGTGCGCGACGGCAAGCGGATCATCGAGGGTCTGCGCAAGCTGCCCGGGCAGATCACCGAGATCCTGGAGCAGGAGGCGGAGATCCAGAAGCTGGCCGCGGAGTACGCCGAGGCCCGCTCGATGCTCTTCATCGGCCGCGTCCGGGGCTACCCGGTGGCCCGTGAGGCCTCGCTGAAGCTCAAGGAGGTCTCCTACATCCACGCGGAGGCCTACCCGGCCTCCGAGCTCAAGCACGGTCCGCTGGCGCTGATCGAGCCCGCTCTGCCGACGGTCGCGATCGTCCCGGACGACGACCTGCTGGAGAAGAACCGCGCGGCCCTGGAGGAGATCAAGGCCCGCAGCGGCCGGATCCTCGCGGTCGCGCACCGGGAGCAGGAGAAGGCCGACCAGACCATCGTCGTGCCGAAGAACGAGGACGAGCTGGACCCGATCCTGATGGGCATCCCGCTGCAGCTGCTCGCGTACCACACGGCCAAGGCCCTGGGCCGGGACATCGACAAGCCGCGCAACCTCGCCAAGTCGGTGACGGTGGAGTAGGACTCCCCCCTCGCGCAGTGACGTGAACGACCCCCTGTGAGCCACCGGCACAGGGGGTCGTTCCTTCAGGGGCCGGGGCCGCCCGGTACCCCGGCCCGCGCCTGTCTCAGCCGGTGGCCGTCACCCCCCGGCCGGCGGCGCGTCCGGGAAGTGCCGTGGGCCAGTGGGCCAGGGCCGCGGTCGCCGCGTACCAGGCCACCGCTCCGGCGGCGACGGCGAACCAGCCGCCGGCCTTGGTCAGGCTGCCGCTGTCCGAGAAGGCGGCGATGGCCAGCAGCAGGAGCGAGACGAAGAACAGCCCGTAGGTGCCCTGGCCGAGCTGGTCGCCGCCCGCCAGGGTGAGGCTGAGCGCCACCGAGGCGAACAGCAGCAGGAAGAGTCCCGCGGCGTTGGCGGAGGCCTGGGTGCCCGCCGAGACGGCCCAGGTGAACCACAGTGCGCCGAGGACGGTGTAGGCGGTGCCGTTCGCCGTGTCGCGGTCGCGCAGGGCGAGCAGCCCGGCGAGGAACAGGGCGACACCGCCGACGTAGTGGGCAAGGGTCACGGCGTCCGCCGCCGTCACGCCGTCGATCAGGTCCGTGTATCCGAGCCCGAACGCCAACAGGGTGATTCCCAGGGCGAGTCGGCCGAAGATCGTGGTGGTGGTTCTTCCCGCAGAGACGTCGTTGTCCACGGCGGGCTCCCTTCATGCATGTGCGTTGCGCGGTGAGCGATATATGCCCTTCACAAGGGCACAAACACTTGCTACGCGCGAGTAGATTCGCGCCGCGCATCAAGGGAGTTGAGCCGGGCCGCCGGGCATCTCGCCCGCGGACGCGGGGAGTTACGGAATGACGATGACGGGCCGCTTGGCCCGCTTGGCGAGCCGCCCGGCGACCGAGCCGAAGATCCGGCCCACGATGCCGTGCGTGGAGCCGACGACGATCGCGTCGGCCTCGTACTCCCGCCCCACCTCTTCGAGTTCGTGGCAGATGTCGCCGCCGCGCTCGACCAGGATCCAGGGCACCTCCGCGAGGTACTCCGCGCAGGCGAGTTCAAGACCGAGCACCTCGGTGCGGTGGTCCGGCACGTCCACGAAGACCGGCGGTTCGCAGCCGGCCCACACCGTGGTGGGCAGCCGGTTGGCGACATGGACGATGATCAGGCCCGACCGGGAGCGGTGGGCCATGCCGATGGCGTACGCGAGGGCCCGCTCACTGGACGTGGAGCCGTCGAAGCCGACGACCACACCGTGCTTGAAAGCGGGGTCGCACGCGTGGCGTTGCTCTTCCGCCGCGAGGGGCTCGGCCGCCGTGGGGTCGGCGACGGGCCGCTTGCGGTCCGCGGGTTCGAAGAATTCGTGACCGGCCATGACTGTCTCGGCGTTCAGATCCTCGTGGGTGGGGACGACGGTGTGGGACAAGAGGTGTGTCCGGGAATCATCTTCCCAACCCCATACCCCAAGGGTACGGCGGCACTCCTCCTTCGCCCAGATCCCGTGCACGCTCCGTGCAGGTTCCCCGGAGCATGCACGAGGGGGCGCCCGGGACGCAACGGTTGCTGCCCCGTACAGGCGGTTCGCACAGGATTCAACAGGATTCACTTGACCGGCGCTGGTGACCGAGCGAGCGGGCGGGCGTTGAACCCGCGTGACCGACCGCCACAGGGAGCACGCCATGCCCTCACCCCGCACCGGCTCCGAGGCCGGGCGCGCCGCCCCGCCGGCCCCGGACACGGCGACCGACGTGGTCCGCTGGGCCGCGTTCAGCTGCGTGCTGGTCCCGGTGGTGCTGCTCTGGTACGGCTCCTCGCTCGCCGGTGCCGCCGGTACGGCGTTCGGCCTCGCGGCCGTCACGGCCGCCTGCCGGGTCCTGCTGCGCAGGTCCGAACGCGGCGCGGCCCTGCTGCGGGCCGAGGCGGGCGCCCCGTCCGGCGCGGCTCGCGGAGGGCGTCACGGGGTCGGAACGGGGGCGCGGGGAGGCGGACGCCGTCCGGGCGGAAGTACACCGGTCGGCTGACCGGTTTTTATGCACGCGAGCGGTTGTTTTCAGCCAACTTCTCGCCCCTGTCCATTCCTTGCCCCGAACACCCCCCACCCCCCGTTCGACCTGCACCGATAGGGCCTCGGGGACCCCGCGCACCCTACGGGGATTGGCCACTGCCACGAGGCGCACTTCCCTGCACGCCCCACGAGTGCAACGCTTCGTGATCGAATGCTTCACGCCAAGTTGCCATGTCGACAATGTGCCCAGTGGTGAACTGGTCACGACGGCAGCACGCGACACAGTAGATTCGATCTTGACTGTTACGGCGGGGGACTCGTGCAGGACCGAGGGGAAACGTGCAGGAGCGACACAACCGAGGAGCCGCGACCACCGAGGGGGGCTTAGCAGTATGAGCCACGACTCCGCTGCCGCGCCGGAAGCCGCGGCCCGGAAGCTTTCCGGGCGACGCCGCAAGGAGATCGTTGCGGTGCTGCTGTTCAGCGGCGGCCCCATCTTCGAGAGTTCCATACCGTTGTCGGTGTTCGGGATCGACCGCCAGGACGCCGGCGTGCCACGCTACCGACTGCTGGTGTGCGCAGGCGAGGACGGCCCACTGCGGACCACAGGGGGCCTGGAACTCACCGCACCACACGGCCTGGAGGCGATCTCCCGGGCAGGCACGGTCGTCGTGCCGGCCTGGCGTTCGATCACCTCGCCGCCACCGGAGGAGGCGCTCGACGCACTGCGCCGGGCGCACGAGGAAGGCGCCCGCATCGTCGGGCTGTGCACCGGCGCCTTCGTCCTGGCGGCCGCGGGCCTGCTGGACGGACGACCGGCCACCACGCACTGGATGTACGCGCCGACGCTGGCCAAGCGCTATCCGTCGGTACACGTGGATCCGCGTGAACTCTTCGTCGACGACGGCGACGTGCTGACGTCGGCGGGCACCGCGGCCGGGATCGATCTCTGTCTGCACATCGTGCGGACGGACCACGGCAACGAGGCGGCCGGTGCGCTGGCCCGCCGGCTGGTGGTCCCGCCGCGCCGCAGTGGCGGTCAGGAGCGCTATCTCGATCGGTCTTTACCGGAGGAGATCGGCGCCGACCCGCTGGCCGAGGTCGTCGCCTGGGCGCTGGAGCACCTCCACGAGCAGTTCGACGTGGAGACCCTCGCGGCGCGCGCGTACATGAGCCGGCGCACCTTCGACCGCCGGTTCCGTTCGCTCACCGGAAGCGCTCCGCTTCAGTGGCTGATCACCCAGCGCGTGCTCCAGGCGCAGCGCCTGCTGGAGACGTCGGACTACTCGGTGGACGAGGTCGCGGGCCGCTGCGGCTTCCGCTCGCCGGTGGCGCTGCGGGGGCACTTCCGGCGTCAGCTGGGCTCGTCGCCTGCCGCCTACCGGGCCGCCTACCGGGCCCGGCGTCCGCAGAGCGAACGGCAGCTGGAGAGCGACGGCCCGCCGGCCCCGGTCCCGGCGGGTCCGCCGCTCGCGCTGCACCCGGAGGGCGGGCCGGTCCCGCCGCAGACCCGCCGTACACCGGCGGCGGCGCTGGCCGCCTCGGCGTCCGGCGCCGGGGACGGCGGCCGGGAGGCGTACCTGTCTGGCCGGGCCAGCCTGCCCGGCCAGCGCAGCGCGACGTGACGGCGTACGGAAGCGACGTACCTGACGGCGCAGGGGACGACGTCCTCGCGGCGTACGTGACGATGTGACGTACGGCATGAATGGGGCGGTCGGGGCCGGATCTTCCGGGCCCGGCCGCCCCTTCGCCGTCCCCTCCCCCGCTGCCGCCGTCTGCGCCGCCCCTGCCGCCGCGAGGTCCGTGCCACAAGCTCGCCGCACGACCGGTTCGGCCCACGGCGGCGCGCCGTAAGGTTAGACACATGAACGATCGCATGGTGTGGATCGACTGCGAGATGACCGGCCTCTCGCTGTCCGACGACGCTCTCATCGAGGTGGCCGCCCTCGTCACCGACTCCGAGCTCAACGTGCTCGGCGACGGTGTGGACATCGTCATCCGTCCGCCGGACTCCGCCCTGGAGACGATGCCGGAGGTGGTGCGCCAGATGCACACCGCGTCGGGTCTGCTCGACGAGCTGGCCGGCGGCACGACGCTGGCGGACGCCGAGGCGCAGGTCCTGGCGTACGTACGCGAGCACGTCAAGGAACCCGGCAAGGCCCCGCTGTGCGGCAACTCGGTCGGCACCGACCGCGGCTTCCTGCTCCGCGACATGCCCGCCCTGGAGAGCCACCTCCACTACCGGATCGTCGACGTCAGCTCGGTGAAGGAGCTGGCCCGGCGCTGGTACCCGCGGGCCTACTTCAACAGCCCCGAGAAGAACGGCAACCACCGCGCTCTCGCCGACATCCGCGAGTCCATCGCGGAACTCCGGTACTACCGCGAGGCCGTCTTCGTCCCCCAGCCCGGCCCCGACTCGGACACCGCGAAGGCGATCGCGGCCAAGCACGTCCTGCCTGCTCAGCAGGCGTAGAAGAGGCTCGGGAAGCGCCGCCGCAAAAGGTGTGCGCGAGCACCCCTCAAGACCCTGTACACTTTTTCTCGGCCGGTAGGGGAAACCGAAAAGTCAACCACCGGCCCATGGTGGGTGTAGCTCAGTTGGTAGAGCACCTGGTTGTGGTCCAGGTGGCCGCGGGTTCGAGTCCCGTCACTCACCCTGATGGTTCAGCGGGTGATCTCCTCAGGGAGGTCACCCGCTGACGCGTTTCCGGAAGGCTCACCTCACCGTGCACACCGATCCCCTGGGCGCCGGTCCCCCGCGCGCCGAACTCCTGCGCACACAAGCCCTGCGCAGCGTCCGGCTCGATCTCGTCCCGCTGCGCGTCGAGCACGCCGAGGACATGGCCGGCGTACTGTCCGATCCGGCCCTGCACACCTTCATCGGCGGCTCGCCCGCCACCGCCCAGGCCCTGCGCTCCCGCTACGCACGCCTGGTCGCCGGCTCCCCCGACCCGTCCGTCACCTGGTGCAACTGGGTGCTGCTGCGGCGCCGGGACCGGTGCCTGGTCGGCACCGTCCAGGCCACCGTGACCGGCGGGAGCCTCGCCGAGATCGCCTGGGTCGTGGGCACACCCTGGCAGGGGCGCGGCTACGCCTCCGAGGCCGCGCAGACCCTCGTGACCGCCCTGCGCGCACGCTCCGTCCGTACGGTCGTCGCCCACATCCACCCGGACCACCTGGCCTCCGCCGCCGTCGCCGCGGCGGCCGGGCTCTCCCCCACCGACGAGGAGCAGGACGGCGAGATCCGCTGGCGGCTGTCCCTGACGCCGGGCCCCGGCGCCGTCGGCCCGCCGCGCGGCTGACCGTGCGGGAAGGGCCCGCCCCGGGTCACGAGGACGCCCGGGCCACCAGCTCCGTCGCCAGCACCACCTGACGCCGTTCCAGGCCCCGGGAGGCCGAGGGACGACGGTCGGCGATCTCGTTGAGCAGCAGGTCGATCATGGCGCGGCCCATCTCCTGGATGGGCTGGCGGACACTGGTCAGCGGCGGTTCCATGTGCCGGGCGATGGCCGAGTCGTCGTACCCGACGAGGGCCACGTCCTCCGGGATGCGGCGGCCCGCCTCACGCAGCGCCTGGCGGGCACCGGCCGCCGTCACGTCGGAGGCGGCGAAGACCGCGTCCAGGTCCGGGCGGCGGGCGAGGAGCTTCGCCATCGCCCTGCTGCCGCCCTCCTCGGTGAAGTCGCCCGCCTCGATCAGGCCCTCGTCCGGCGCGTGGCCCGCGTCGCGCAGGGCGTCGCGGTAGCCGTCGGCACGCCGCTGGGCGCCGTACACGTCGAGCCGGCCGGTGATGTGCGCGACACGGCCGCGCCCCCGGGACAGCAGATGCTCCACGGCCGAGCGGGCGCCGCCGTAGTTGTCGGAGTCGACCGAGGTGAGCGTCTCCGCCGCCGAGCGCGGGCCGCTGATCACCGCCGGGATCTCCAGCTGGGCCAGCAGGTCGGGCAGCGGGTCGTCGGCGTGCACGGACACCAGCAGGACACCGTCCACCCGGTGCGCCGCCAGGTACTCGGCGAGCCGGCGCCGCTCCCGGTCGCTGCCCGCGAAGATCAGCAGCAGCTGCATCTCGGTGTCCGACAGCTCGGCCCCGACACCGCGCAGCATGTCCGAGAAGTACGGCTCGGCGAAGAACCGGGTCTCCGGCTCGGGAACGACCAGCGCGATGGCGTCCGTACGGTTGGCGGCGAGGGCGCGGGCCGCGGTGTTCGGGACGTACCCGAGCTCCGCGACGGCCGCCTCCACGGCGGCACGGGTCGCGTCACTGACCCGGGGCGAACCGTTGATCACCCGGGAGACCGTGCCGCGGCCGACACCGGCGCGTGCGGCGACCTCTTCGAGGGTCGGCCGCCCGCCGCTCCGGTTCCGAGCTCCGTGGCCTGCCATGCGCTCCGCCCTCCCGTAGTACCCCGTACCCCACGTTGGCCTGGAATCTAACAGTCCCGCCCGGGACGACGGCCGGGCCCTGCGGGCGCGGGGCCACGCAGGGCCCGGCCGCCCACCCGCCGGGAACCCCCGACCGGCCCACCACTTG
>NZ_JBEOWS010000217.1:0-16662 GCF_040296125.1 Streptomyces sp. NPDC002265
CTCCCCGGCGCCCCTCCTGGGCCCGGGACGAGGCCGCGGCGGACGCGGCCGAGGGCTTCCCGGGGCCGTACACCGTGGTCGTCGTCGACGGCGACCCCGGAGGTACGGACCTGCGCGCGGCGGTGGCCCGGCTGGCGGTGGAGGGCCCGCGGGCGGGGATCCACGTGGTGTGCCTGGCCGAGACGGCCCCGGCCTCGCCCGCCTCCCCGGTGACGCAGACGTACGACGCGGCCTGCGCGGCGACCCCGGTGTTCCGCGAGTGCGGCGCGGTGGCGCTGCTCAGCGGGGACGTGGCGACGGCGGTGCAGCTGATGCGGGTCGCCGCGGACGCGTCCGGGCACGGCCCCGTCGGCCATGGCACGGTCGCCGCCGTGGACGCCGTCTCGCTCGCCTGGGCCGAGCGGTTCGGGCGGGCCCTGGCGCCGCTGCGCCCGGACGGCGCCCCGGGCCAGCGGCAGCCGCGCGTGTCGGTGCCGCTGCCCCAGGCGGCGCGGCTGCTGGACGAACTGGGTCTGGCCCGGGCGACCCCCGCCTCCCTGATGGCCCGCTGGGCCGACGCCGGTGACGACGCCGAGGCGCTCGGCGGCCGGGCTGCGGCGGTCCTGGGTGCCGGACCGCGCGGGCCGGTCGGCGTGGACCTCGTCGCCGAGGGCCCGCACCTGCTGGTCGAGGGACCGGCGGGCAGCGGGCGTACGGAGCTGCTGCGGGCCCTGGTCGCCTCGCTCGCCGCCGCCGAGCGCCCCGACCGGCTGGGCATCGTGCTGGTGGACGGCCGGGACGGCTCGGGCAACCCGGGCGGCGGCCACGGCGAGGGCCTGCGGGTCTGTACGGACGTACCGCATGTCACCACGCATCTGACCGCCAACGACCCGGTGCGCATGCGTGAGTTCGCGCAGTCGCTGAGCGCCGAGCTGAAGCGCCGGGCCGAGCTGCTCGGCCGCTCCGACTTCGCCTCCTGGCACGCCCACCGCGAGGTGTCGGGCCGTATCGTCGCCCAGCGCACGGCGTCGGCACGCGGCACGACCCGGCCCGGGTTCGGGTCCGCGGCCGGGCTCGCGCCGGGAGCGGGCCTCGGGTCCGAGGGCTCGGGCGATCTCGACTCCCCGCCCAGCGCGACGATCCGGCTGCGGCCGGGAGCGGCCGGGCAGCGCACCGAGGCGCCGCCGCCGCTGCCCCGGCTGGTGGTGGTCGTGGACGACCTGGACGCGCTGGTCTCCCCGGCGCTGGGCTCGCCCGGACGGCCCGCCGCGGGTTCCGTGATGCGCGCGCTGGAGGCCGTGGCCCGCGAGGGCGAGCGGCTCGGCGTCCACCTGGTGGCGGCCACCGGCCCCGACGGCCGTACGGCGGAGACGGAACCGGCCCGCCGGGCCGCGCTGCGGGTGACGCTGGAGGCACCGGAGTCCGGGGCGGACGAGCCGGCGCCGGGGCGCGGACAGCTCAGCGTCGCGGACGGGCGCACGGTCCCCTTCCAGGGCGGCCGGGTCACCGGCCGCATCCCCCGCACGGCGACCCTGCGCCCCACGGTCGTGCCGCTGGACTGGTCCCGTATGGGCGACCCGCCGGCCCGCCGTCCGGTGCGGGAGCTGGGCAACGGCCCGACGGACCTGGCGCTGCTGGCCAGCGCGCTGGAGCGGGCGGCCCGGGAGGTGTCGGCGGCGCAGGTGCCGTCCCTGCTCTGACACGTCTCGGGGTCTGTCCGCCGGGCAGGCCCCGAGTCCGGTCCGTCCCGATCACACCCGATCACGACGCGGTCACGATCGCCCACTTGACACCGTATGCGCTCTTGCCGACCCCATGGACCCGGCGTAGACCGGAGCGCACGGGGCAAGCGCTCGACGTTCGACGACGAACGAAGAACGGGGCAGTGATGCTGAGGACGAGCAGAACACACCGGACACGCACGGCCGCGAGGACCGCGGCAGCCGTCGCCGCGGGCGCACTGGCACTCTCGCTCACCGCGTGCGGCGGCGGCGGTGGCAAGAAGAGCGACGGCGGGAGCACCGCGAGCGCGGGCGGCACCGTCACCCTTCCCAAGCTGGACGGCACCACCCTGTCGGTCGCCGCCGTCTGGACCGGGGCCGAACAGGCGAACTTCAAGAAGGTGCTGGCGGAGTTCGAGAAGCGCACGGGCGCCAAGGTCACCTTCGTGCCCGCCCAGGACCCGATCATCAACTTCCTCGGATCGAAGATCGCGGGCGGTCAGCCGCCGGACGTGGCGATGCTGCCCCAGCCGGGCGCGATCAAGCAGGCCGTGGAGAAGAACTGGGCCAAGCCGCTCGGCGCCGAGGCGCAGGCCGAGCTCACCAAGAACTACTCCCAGGGCTGGCAGGACATCGGCAAGGTCGACGGCAAGCAGTACGGCGTCTACTACAAGGCCGCCAACAAGTCCCTGATCTGGTACAACGCCAAGGTCTTCGAGAACGCGGGGGCGAGCGAGCCGAAGACCTGGCCGGAGCTGCTGAACACCGCGCAGACGGTCTACGACTCCGGGGTGGCCCCGTTCTCCGTCGGCGGCGCCGACGGCTGGACCCTCACCGACTGGTTCGAGAACGTCTACCTCTCCCAGGCGGGCCCGGAGAAGTACGACCAGCTGGCCCAGCACAAGATCAAGTGGACGGACCCCTCGGTGAAGGAGGCGCTGACCACCCTCGCCCAGGTCTGGGGCAAGAAGGGCTACGTGGCGGGCGGCGCGGACGGCGCGCTCCAGACGGAGTTCCCCGCGTCCGTGACGCAGACCTTCACCGGCGGCGACCAGCCGAAGGCGGCCATGGTCTTCGAGGGCGACTTCGTGCAGGTCAACATCGGCGAGACGAAGGCGAAGGTGGGCACGGACGCGAAGGTGTTCCCGTTCCCGAAGGTCGGCGCCACCGCGCCCGTGGTCAGCGGCGGCGACGCGGCGGTCGTCCTGAAGGACTCCAAGGGCGCGCAGGCGCTGGCCACCTTCCTGGCCTCGCCGGACGCCGCGACCGTGCAGGCGAAGCTGGGCGGCTTCCTCTCCCCGAACAAGAACGTCGACCCGTCGGTGTACCCGAACCCGGTGCAGCAGAAGATGGCCAAGGCGCTGATCGCGGCCGGCGACGACTTCCGCTTCGACATGTCCGACCAGGCCCCGCAGGCGTTCGGCGGCACGCCGGGCAAGGGCGAGTGGAAGGACCTCCAGGACTTCCTGAAGAACCCGTCGGACGTGGCGGGCACCCAGGCGAAGCTGGAGAAGGACGCGGCGGCGGCGTACGGGAACGGGAGCTGATCCGGCGATGACGCCGGACACCCCGGCAGGGGTCCCCCCGGCCCCTGCCGGGCCGAGGAACCGCAAGAGCGTGACCGGCACCCGCAGGACCGTGGCGGCGCTGTTCCTGCTGCCCGCCCTGGTGCTGCTCGGCGCGCTCGTGGTCTACCCGATCGGGTACTCGGTCGTACGCAGTTTCTACGACCGCTCCGGTGACGGCTTCGCCGGATTCGACAACTACCGGGCCCTGTTCACGGACGACGGCATCCGCACGGCGCTGAAGAACAACGTCATCTGGGTGGTGTTCGCGCCCACGGTCGCCACCGCGCTCGGTCTGATCTTCGCGGTGCTGACCGAACGGGTGCGCTGGGGAACGGCGTTCAAGCTGGTCGTCTTCATGCCGATGGCGATCTCGATGCTGGCGGCCGGCATCATCTTCCGGCTGGTCTACGACCAGGACCCGGACAAGGGCGTGGCGAACGCGATGTGGGTCGGGGTGCACGACACGTTCGCGCAGTCGTCGGCGTTCCCGAACGCGCACCCGGGCCGTGAGTCGCCGCTCGTCGCCCGGGGCGGCGGGTTCGTCACCAAGGCCCCGGTGCGCACCGGCGAGGCCGTCGCCCTCCCGCTCGTCGGTGTCGCCCCCGACCAGATGCCCGACGGAGCCGCACCCGCCGCGAAGCCGAAGGCCGAACCGGGGAAGATCACCGGCACCACCTGGCAGGACTTCACCCGCGGCAAGGGGGTGGGCACGCTCGGCGCCCCCGACCCGTCCGAGCAGGGCTACTCCGGAATGCGGATCGAGGCGGTGAAGGACGGCCGGATCGTGGCGTCGGCGGAGGCCGCCGCCGACGGCAGCTTCACGCTCCCGGCCGCCGCGGACGGGGCCCTGCTGCGGCTGCCCGCGAGCAACTTCAAGGCGCCGTACAACGGCCTGGACTGGCTGGGCCCGTCGCTGGTCACCCCGGCCATCATCGGGTCGTACGTGTGGATGTGGGCGGGCTTCGCGATGGTGCTGATCGCGGCCGGGCTCGCGGGCGTGCCCCGCGAACTGCTGGAGGCGGCCCGGGTCGACGGCGCCAACGAGTGGCAGGTGTTCCGCCGGGTCACGGTGCCGCTGCTCGCCCCCGTCCTCGCGGTGGTCGCGGTCACGCTGATGATCAATGTGCTGAAGGTCTTCGACCTGGTCTTCATCATCGCCCCGGGGTCCTCCCAGGATGACGCGAACGTGCTCGCCCTGGAGCTGTACCGCAAGGGCTTCTCCGAGGACCAGCCGGGCGTCGCCAGCGCGATCGCGGTGTTCCTGCTGCTGCTGGTGATTCCGGTGATGTGGTTCAACGTGCGGCGGCTCAGGCGGGAGGTGCGGCGATGACGGCATGGCTGCTCGCGAAGGTCAACAGCGGTCTGGTCCGGGTCTTCCTGCTGCTGGTCGGCCTGTTCTGGCTGGTGCCGACGATCGGTCTGCTCCTGTCGTCGCTGCGCTCCCCCACCGACATGAGCGCGAGCGGCTGGTGGGAGGTCTTCGCCCGGCCGTCCCAACTCACCTGGGAGAACTACCGGAACCTGCTGCAGAACGGCGACATCACCGGCTCCCTGGTCAACACGGTGCTGATCACGGTCCCGGCGACCGTGCTGGTGGTGGCGATCGGCTCGCTCGCGGGCTACGCGTTCGCGTGGATGGAGTTCCCGGGCCGGGACTGGTGGTTCCTGGGCGTGGTGGGGCTGTTGGTCGTTCCCGTGCAGGTGGCGCTGATCCCGATCGCCGAACTGTTCGGCAAACTGGGTCTGTTCGGGTCCATCCTCGGGGTGATCCTGTTCCACGTCGGGTTCGGTCTGCCGTTCGCGGTGTTCCTGCTGCGGAACTTCTTCGCGGAGATCCCGCGTGAACTGCTGGAGGCGGCCCGCCTCGACGGTGCGGGCGAACTGCGGCTGTTCGCACGGGTCGTGCTGCCGCTGGGCGGCCCGGCGATCGCGAGCCTGGCCATCTTCCAGTTCCTGTGGGTGTGGAACGACATGCTGGTCGCGCTGGTGTTCACCGACGCGGACAGCCAGCCGATCACGGTCGCGCTCCAGACGCAGGTACGGCAGTTCGGCAACAACATCGACGTGCTGGCGCCGGGCGCGTTCATCTCCATGGTGATCCCGCTGGCCGTCTTCTTCGTGTTCCAGCGGCAGTTCGTCACCGGCGTGATGGCGGGCGCGGTCAAGTAGGCCCGGTTCAGGGGCGGGCCGAAGTCACCGGCCCGCCCCTCGCCGTTCACCCGGCATCCCCCGTATGCCGCACACACCGTAACCAAGTCACTCCATCGGACGTTTCCGGGCAGAACGCCCCGTGCCGACCCATGGATGTCCCGTGCCCAGGTTCAGTGTCATTGTCCCCGTGTACAAGGTTCAGGCGTACCTGCACGAATGCCTGCAATCGGTGCTCTCGCAGTCGTACGCCGATCTGGAACTGATCGCGGTCGACGACTGCTCCCCGGACGCCTGCGGCGCGATCATCGACGAGTTCGCGGCGCGCGATCCGCGGGTACGGGCGCTGCATCTGCCGGAGAACCGGGGGCTGGGCCCGGCCCGCAACGCCGGCCTGGCCCAGGCGACGGGCGACTACCTGGTCTTCCTCGACTCCGACGACACGCTCACCCCGGGTGCGCTCGGCGCGATCTCCGACCGGCTGGAGGCGACCGGCGAGCCGGACGTGCTGGTCTACGACTACGCCCGCACGTTCTGGACCGGCGAGAGCGTCCGCAACAGGTTCGCCGGCCGGCTCACCGAGGAGGGCCCGGCTCCGTTCCGGCTCGCGGACCGGCCGGACCTGCTGCGGGTGCTGATGGTGGCCTGGAACAAGGCGTGCCGCCGGGACTTCGTGGAACGCGAGGGGCTGCGGTTCCCGCCCGGCTACTACGAGGACACGCCCTGGACCTATCCGCTCCTGATGGCCGCCGGGTCCCTCGCGACCCTGGACCGGGTGTGCGTGCACTACCGCCAGCGCCGCCAGGGCAACATCCTCGGCACCACCAGCCGCCGGCACTTCGATGTGTTCGAGCAGTACGACCGGGTCTTCGCGTTCCTCGAGGAGCGGCCCGAACTCGCCTGCTGGAAACCGCTGTTGTTTCGCCGGATGATCGACCACTTCTCGACCGTGTTCACCAGGCCGGGCCGGCTGCCGCGCGCCGCCCGCGCCGAGTTCCTGCGCAGGGCCCGCGCCCAGTACCGCCGTCACCGCGTCCCCGGCGCCCCCGCCTCCCTGCGCTCCCGGCTGCGGCACGGGCTGGTCCGCCTGGGCCTGCACCGCACCTACCGCGCGGTGCAGCGGACGACGGGCCTGTACCGCGGGGCCGCGCGGCTCGCCGGCCGGCTGCGCAGGACCCTGCGGGCCGGCGCGTTGCAGCTGCACTACCGCGTCCAGCTGCGCCTTCCGCTGCGCGCCGACCACGCGGTCTTCGCGGCCTACTGGGGCCGTGGCCACAGCTGCAACCCGGGCGCGCTGGAGACCGCCTTCCGCACCCACGCCCCGCACATCCGCACGGCGTGGATCGCCCGGCCCGAGTACCACGACACGATCCCGGCGGGCACCGGCCGGCTGACCCCGGGCACGGCCGCCTACTGGACGGCACTGGCCCGCTCCAAGTACCTGGTCAACAACGTCAACTTCGACCGGCGCCTGGTCAAGCGCCGCGGCCAGGTCTTCGTCCAGACCCAGCACGGCACCCCGCTCAAGCGCATGGGCCTCGACCTCCAGGACCGTCCGGCGGCGGCGCGCGGGATGGACTTCGCAGAACTCCTCAGGAACGTCGACAAGTGGGACTACGTCCTGTCCGCCAACCGCCACACCACGCTGACCTGGGAGCGCGTCTACCCCGGCGGCTACACCACGCTGGACTACGGCTACCCCCGCAACGACGTCCTCCAGCGGGCGAGCGCGGCGGACACGGCGCTGCTGCGGGCGTCCCTGGGCATCCCCGAGGGCACGATGGCGATCCTGTACGCGCCGACGCACCGCGACTACCGCGCCGGCCGGCACACCCCGCTGGACCTGGAGCGCCTGGTGCGCCGCCTGGGCCCGCGCTTCATGATCCTGGCCCGCTCCCACCAGGGGCAGGCAGGCCCGCCGGCCCGGGGCACCCGCATCGTCGACGTCACCGGCCACCCGAGCGTGGAGTCGCTGTGCCTGGCCGCGGACGCGCTGGTCACCGACTATTCGTCGATCATGTTCGACTACGCCAACCTGGACCGGCCGATCGTGATCCACGACGCCGACCGGGAGGCCTACGAGGCGACCCGCGGCACCTACTTCGACCTGCGCGCCTTCCCGCCGGGCGCGGTCGCGCGCACCGAGGACGAGCTGATCACCGTCTTCGCGAGCGGCCACTGGCGCGGAGCGCGCTCCGACCGGCTGCGCGCCGCCTTCCGGGAGCGGTTCTGCCCGTACGACGACGGACACGCCGCCGAACGGGTCGTACGCCATGTGGTCCTGGGCCAGACGCCGGGGCTGCCCGCGGTCGTACCGCTCGAACGGCGGCGGCCGGTGCCACCGGCTGCCGGAGCGCTCACGAGTTCCCCACTCGCCCGGGCGGCGCAACCTTCCGGGCCGCACCCCGTCACCGACAGCCACTGAACGCCGTTTGCCCCATCGGGAGTTCCCATGCCTCTCAGCACCTCGCGGCCCACCCCGACCCGGCCGCCCACCTGGCGGCCGACCGGGCGGCCGGGCCGTGTCCGTACGGCCTGAGCACCAGGACCCGGACCGGCCCCCGGCCGGGAGAGCCGGCCGCCACCCCGGCCGGGCTCCCGGTCGCGCCCTCGGCCGGGACCCCGGCCAGGACCTCGACAGAGAAAGAGCAGAATGCCCCGCTTCAGCATCATCGTCCCGTCCCCGGGGATCGGAGGCCGGCTGTCCCTGGCGCTGGACTCCGTCCTCGCCCAGTCCTTCGGCGACTTCGAGCTGATCCCGGTCTGTGACGCGCCCGGCGCCCCGGCGGCGGAGGTCGCCGCAGGCTACGCAGGGCGGGACGCGCGGGTGAGGCCGGTGCACTCACCGCCCTCCGCCGGTCCGGGCGCGGCGCGCAACGCCGGGATGCGGGCGGCCTCCGGCACGTATCTGCTGTTCCTCGACGGCGACGACACGCTGACCCCGGGCGCGCTGACCGCGCTGGCCGGCCGGCTGGACGCCACCGGTGACGTCGACGTCCTGTACTTCGGGCACGAGCGCACGCCGTGGTGGGAGGGCGAGCCGACCCGCCCGGCGGCGCCGCTGCTGGCCCAGGCCCCGCCGGGCGCCTTCGCCCCCGACCGGGCGCCCGAGGTGACCTGTGTGCGGCTGCCCGTCTGGAGCGCCGCCCACCGCAGGGCGTTCCTCGCCGAGCGGCGGATCGCCTTCCCCGACGGCCACTTCGCGGAGCTGGGCTTCGGCGGCCTGGTCACGGTCGCGGCCGAACGGGTCGCCGTACTGGACGCGGTGGTCGTACGGCACCGGCTGCGCCGTCAGGGCAGCCGGCCCGACCAGCCGGGCGCGCACCACTTCGAGCTGCTCGACCAGACGGACCTGGTGCTCTCGCGGGCCGCCGGGCAGGGGCTGTCCGGCGAGCGGACGGCCGCCCTGTTCGAGCAGCTGTTCGCGCAGGTGCTCAGGACGGCGGCGCACCCCCGTCGGCTGCCGTCGCGCAGGCGCGCCTTCTTCCGCCGGGCCGCCCGTCTGTACCGGCGCCACCGCCCGGCCGGTTTCCGCAGGCCGGGCGGCAGTCCGGGCGTGCAGCACCGGCTGCTGGCGGCCGGGGCGTACACCGCGTTCCGTGTCCTGCGCAGCGCCAACCAGGCCGCGGCGCGGGCCGCCCGGAGCGTCCCGCGCCCCCGGATGCTGCGTACCCGGCTGCTGTACCGCAGGCAGCTGCGCCGCCCGCTCGATCCCCGGCTGGCCGTGTACTGCGCCTACTGGGGCCGCGGTTACGCGTGCAGCCCGGCCGCCATCCACGCCAAGGCCCGTGAACTCGCCCCGCACATCCGGTCGGTGTTCCTGGTGGAACCCGAGCATGCGCACACCATGCCGAAGGACGTCGAGCACGTGGTGATCGGCAGCCGCCGCTACTGGGAGGTCCTGGCCCGTGCCACGTATCTGGTCAACAACGCCAACTTCGCGGAGGACGTGGTCAAACGCGCCGGCAGCGTGCACGTGCAGACGCAGCACGGCACGCCGCTGAAGAAGATGGGCGTCGACCAGTCGACGTACCCCGTGGTGGCCGCGGCGACCGGCAGTTTCACCAGGCTGCTGGGCCGCGTCGACCGCTGGGACTACAACCTCTCCGCCAACCGCCACTCCACCCAGATGTGGGAGCGTGCCTTCCCCGGCTCCTACGAGGCGCTGGAGTACGGCTATCCGCGCAACGACGTCTACCTCACCGCGACCGCCGAGGACGTCGCCCGGGTCCGCCGGGAGCTGGGCGTCCCGGAAGGTGCCACGGCCGTCCTGTACGCGCCGACGCACCGCGACCACCAGAGCGGCTTCGAGGCGGGCCCGGACCTGGAGCGGTTCTGCGCGGAGGCCGGCGAGGACGTGGTGGTCCTGCTGCGCGCCCACTACTTCTACGACCGGGGTCACGGCACCGGCAGCGGCCGGATCATCGACGTGACCTCGCACCGCTCCTCCGAGGACGTCTGCCTGGCCGCCGACGCGCTGATCACCGACTACTCGTCGATCATGTTCGACTACGCCAACCTGGACCGGCCGATCGTCGTGTACGCCGACGACTGGGAGGTCTACCAGGAGACCCGGGGCGTCTACTTCGACCTGCTCCAGGCGCCGCCCGGCCCGGTGGCGCGCACCCCGCGGGAACTGGCCCGGGTCTTCGCCGACGGCTCGTACGCGGGGCCGCGCTCCCGCGCGCTGCGGGCCGCCTTCCGGGAGCGCTTCTGCCAGTTCGACGACGGCCGGGCCGCGGAGCGGGTGGTGCGCCGGGTGCTGCTCGGCGAGCCGCCGGAGGCGATCCCGCCTGTGCTGCCGCTCGACCGGCGCGTCCCGGCCCCCGCCGCCGCCACTCTCGTGAGGAGCTGACCCCGCAGTGCCCCGCTTCAGCGTCATCATCCCCTGCTTCAAGGTGCAGGGCTTCCTGCGCGAGTGCCTCGACTCGGTCCTGGAGCAGTCGTACCGGGACATCGAGGTGATCGCCGTCGACGACCGCTCCCCGGACGGCTGCGGAGCGATCCTCGACGAGTACGCGGCCCGCGATCCGCGCGTCACGGTGCTGCACCTGCCGGAGAACGTCGGCCTGGGCCGCGCCCGCAACGCCGGGATGCCCCACGCCACCGGCGACTTCCTCTTCTTCCTCGACAGCGACGACACCCTCACCCCGGGCGCGCTGCGCGCGATGGCCGACCGGCTCGACGAGACCGGCGACCCGGACGTCCTGGTCTTCGACTACGCCCGCACCTACTGGTGGGGCGGCACCCGGCGCAACGCCCTCGCGCATCTGCTCGCGGACATGGGCGAGGGCACCTTCACGGCCGCCGGGCGCCCGGAGATCCTCGATCTGCTGATGGTGGTCTGGAACAAGGTCTACCGGCGGGAGTTCGTGACGGAGAACGGCTTCGAGTTCCCGCCGGGGTACTACGAGGACACGCCCTGGACGTTCCCGGTGCTGCTCAGCGCCGGACGGATCGCCACGCTGGACCGGATCTGCCTGAACTACCGCCAGCGCCGCCAGGGCAACATCCTGTCCACCACAAGCCGCAAGCACTTCGACATCCACGACCAGTACGAGCGGGTCTTCGCGTTCGTCGCAGCCCGCCCGGAACTGGCCGGCTGGCTCCCCTGTCTGCACCGCAAGATGGGCGAGCACTGCCTCGACATCCTCGCCAAACCGGACCGGCTGCCGCCCGCGGACCGGGCCGAGTTCTTCCGGCTCACCGCGCGGATGTTCCGCAGGCACCGGCCCGAGGGAGCGTCGGCGGGCGGGGAACTGCGGCTGCTGGAGGGCGGCTACCCGGCCTATCTGCTGAAGCGGGGCACCGGCCGGGCGGCCCGGGCGCTCGGCCGGCGGGCCCTGCCGGTGTCCAGGGCTGCGGCCGGGCGGCTCGGGCAGGGCTGGTCCGCGCTGCACGCCCGCCGTCCGCTCGACCCGCACCTCGTCGTGTACTCGGCGTTCTCCCACCGGGGTGTGCTCGGCGACCCGGCGGCCGTCTACCGCAAGGCCCGCGAGATCGCCCCGCACCTGCGCGGGGTGTGGGTGGTGGCCGGCGAGGAGGAGGCGGCCGACCCGGCGCTGCTGCCGGAGGGCGTGGAGCACGTCCTGCTCGACTCCCTGCGCTACCGGGAGATCACCGCGCGGGCGACGTACTTCGTCAACAACGTCAACTGGCCCGGCACCCTGGCCAAACGCCCCGGCAGCGTGCACATCCACACCCATCAGGGCACCCCGCTGAAGTACATGGGGGCCGATCTGCGGGACAAGCCCGGCGCCCGCTACGGACTGGACGTGCCGCAGATGCTGCGCCGCGCCGACCGCTGGGACCACAGCCTGGTCGCCAACCGGCACTCCGAGCTGGTGTGGGAGCGGGCGTACCCGTGCCACTTCGCGTCCGCCCGCACCGGAAGCCCCCGCAACGACGTCCTGGTCGGCGCCGGACCGGACGAGTGCGCGGCCGCCCGGGACCGGCTGGGCATCCCACCGGGGAACACCGTCGTGCTGTACGCGCCGACCCGCCGCGAGTACCGGCGCGGCGGCCATGTCGACCGCCTCGACCTGGCCCGGTTCGCCGGGGACCTGGGCCCGGGCCACACCCTCGTCGTACGGCTGCACCCCTCGCTCGCCGCCGGTCCGGCGCGCGGGCTGGGCCTTGCGGACCTGCACCGGCGCGGGGTGCTGCTCGACGCGACGGACGAGCCGCACGTCGAGACGGTGCTGCTCGCCTCCGACGTGCTGGTCACCGACTACTCGGCCCTGATGTTCGACTACGCCTGCCTGGACCGGCCGATCGTCGTCCACGCCGACGACCAGGCCGCGTACACGGCGAGCCGGGGCACCTACTTCGACATCACCGCCGAGCCGCCCGGCCATGTCTCGCGCTCCTACCGGGAACTGGCCGGGCTGCTGGCGTCCGGCGGCTGGCGCGACGAGGAGTCGGCGCGGCTGCGGGCCGGCTTCCGGGAGCGGTTCTGCACGTACGACGACGGACGCGCCGCCGAACGCGTCGTACGGACGCTGCTGCTGGGCGAGTCCATGCCGCCCGCGGCCGGGCGGGTGCGGGTGCCCGCACCCGCCTGCGGACACGACCTGCTCGCGTCCTCGTGAGGCCGCGCACCTGGGTCCTCGTGCTGGGCGTGGTCTTCGCCCTGCTCCAGCTCGCGAACGTGACCGGCCGGGAAACCCCCGACAGCAAGAACTACCTGGCGTACGCGCTGAGTCTGCGCGGCGAGAACAAGGACGCGACGGCGGCCGCCACCATCGACTACGTCTGTGCGAGCCGGGCGGCGCTGGCCGCCCGCGACCAGAAGGTGGACGTGGTGCACTTCCACCGGGCGGACCCCGCTCCGCAGGTCCTGGCGGAGTGCCGGGCCCGGGAGCTCCAGGTCGTCGAGGAGCGGCTGGCGGCCGGACAGACCGGCGGGCGCACGCTGCCGTACCTCTCGGAGCGGTTCATGCGGATCTTCGAGGTGCGGCCCGGCTATCCCGTGTTCCTGCTGCCGTTCATCACGGTGTTCGGTGTGACGTGGGGGGTGTGGGCGGCGAGCGTCGTGGTCACGGTGGCGGGCGGTGTCCTCGTCTTCCTGATCCTGCGCACGCTGCGGGTGCCGGTGCCGCTGTGCCTGACCGGGCAGGCCCTGTTCTACGTCCTGCCGTGCGGCACCACCGCCATGCGCCCGATGGCCGAGGGACTGATGCTGGCGCTGACCCTGACGGCGGTGTGGGGCTGCGCGCTGGCCCTGGACCGCCGGGTCCGCGCGGGCACGCTGCTGGTCTGCGGGGCGCTGGCCGCGCTGTTCGCCGTGAAGCACTCCCAGGCGCTGTTCCTGGCGGGGTGCCTGGCGGCGGCCGGCGCGGTGATCGCCGTACGGCGGTGGCGGGCGGGTGCGCCGCACCGGTGGGGCCCGGCCGCGGTCGCGGTGGCGGGCTGCTGCGGCGCGCTCGGCACGGTGCTGCTGGCGAACGCGCTGCACTACCCGTCCGGTTCGGAGAGCGTCCAGGACTTGCTGACGGACCACTTCGCGCGGCCCGACCGGATCCGTCCCTGGGCGGAGTTCCGCCAGCTCCAGGGCAACTTCTGGCCGGAGTGGCTCAGGCGGCAGGTGCGCGAGCCGCTGTTCCTGGCGGCGCTGGCCGCCGGGGCGTGCGGGGCGCTGCGGCGGCGAAGGGCGTTCGGCGGCTTTCTGCTCGCGGCCGCCTTCACCGGGTTCCTCACCCAGGCCGCGCATCCCGACATCACCGTCTGGGGCGACCGGCTGATCGTCCTGGCCTGGCTGCTTCCCGTGGTGGGGGTGCCGCTGCTGCTGGAGCCGCTCGTACGGGGCCGGGTCGTCGTCCCCGCGCAGGACCGGGCCGGGGACAGGGCGGGTACGGGGGCCGGGGCCCGGACGGCCGGGCTCACCCGATGAGGTGACAGTCGGGTGGGCCCGTGATCACGGCGGGAAGGTACGGCCAATGCCCCTGATGTCCTTCCACGCCCCCGCGCCGGTCCGGTGAGCTCCGGCGCCCTCGTCCGACGGCCGGCCCGCGGGGCCACCGCGCTGCGCGGCGGCGGCCGTCTGCGGCGTCCCACGCCGTACCAGGTCTTCGGCTTCCTGTTCTGGCTGGTGATGTCGCTGGCGTACTGGCGGGTCCCGCTGTGCTGCGACGCGGGGCAGCACGCGGCGGTCGTCGAACGCCTCAAGGCGCACCTGCTGCACCCGCGCCATCCGATGGCGGACCTGCCGGGCGCGGGCAGCCCGTACTACTCGCCGTACGCGCTCGCGCAGGGTGTTTTCGCCCGGCTGACGGGGCTGTCCGGCTGGGAGGTGGTCAAGCTCGCCGGTCCGCTGAACCTGCTGGTGCTGCTGACCGGCATCGGCCGCTTCGTGAAGGTGCTGTCGCCCCGGCCGTGGGCGCCGGTGCTGGCGCTGACGTCGATGACGCTGCTGTGGGGCACCGAGCGGGCCTGGTGGAGCGGCTATCTCGGCCTGATGTCGATGACCGGGACGCTCGCCTACCCGTCGGCGTTCGCGGCGGGGCTCGCGTTCTGGGCCTGGTCGCTGACCGGCGCACGGGCCCGCGACACCCGGCGGGTGCGGTACGTGGGGCCCAGCGGACTGCGCGGTTTCGCCGGGTACGCGGCGGTCGGCGCGCTGTACGGGGTGATCCTGCTGGTCCATCCGATCACGTCGGTGGCGGCGGTGGCCGGGGCACTGGCCTGCGTCGCGGGATGGCAGCGGGGCCGGCAGCCCGCCGTGCTGGCCCGGTGGGCGCTGGCGGGCGCGGTGGCCGTGGCCGTCGGGGCCTGCTGGCCGTACTTCGACGTGTTCGCCCTGGCCGGGGACGGCAGCGTGGACGCGATGCACCGGCGGCTGTACCTGGATCTCGGCGGCCACTTCTGGCTGGCCCTGCTGGGGCTGCCGGCGCTGTGGCTGCGGGCCCGCCGCTCGTCGTGGCGTGATCCGCTGGTGCTGATGACCGCGCTGGACTGCCTGGTGGTGGCCTACGGCTGGTTCAGCGGGCACTACACCTACGGCCGGATCCTCGGGCTGACGCTCGTGGGGCCGCAGTTCGCGCTGGCCGTGGAGCTGGCGGCGGCCCGGCCGTGGCCGGTGTGGCGCAGGGTGCTGGGTGTGCTGGCGGCGACCGGGGCCTGCGTCGGCTTCCTCACCGTGCAGGCCGGGGCCGTGATCCCCCGGGAGCTGGACCCGGTCGGGTTCGAGCAGCCGCCGGACTGGCCGGCGTACGCGTGGGCCGCGCAGCACATGGGGCCCGGCGAGGTGGTGATCGCCGACGGGTACTACGCCGTCCATGCGATCGCGGGCTACGGTCCGAACCTCGCCGCGCCCGCCTGGCCGGACGCGGCGCTGGACGAGCGGGTGCGGCTTCGGCGGCTCGCCGACGTACAGGCCTATCTCGCCCCGTCCGCGACCCGCGCCGAGCGCACCGCGATCGGCCGCCGGTACCACGTGCACTGGCTGCTGCTGACGCGCTGGCGCACCGTGCCCGAGGAGGCGGTGGTGGTGGCGTGGAGCCGCCGGACGGGCGAGGTGCTGGCGCGGGTCGACTACGGCGCCGGCCGGAAGTCCGCGGCGGGACCTACTCGATGACGAGGGTGACGTCGATGTTGCCGCGGGTGGCGTTGGAGTAGGGGCAGACCTCGTGGGCCTGCTCGACCAGCTTGCGGCCGGTGCTCTCGTCCACGCCCTCGGGCAGCTCGATGCGCAGGGTGACCTTCAGGCCGAAGCCCACGCCCTGCTTGCCGATGCCGACCTCGCCGGTGACGGCGGCGTCGCTCACGTCCACCTTGGCGGCCCGGCCGACCACACCCAGGGCGCTGGCGAAGCAGGCGGCGTAACCGGCGGCGAAGAGCTGCTCGGGGTTGGTGCCCTGGCCGTTGCCGCCCAGCTCGGCCGGCGGGGCGAGCTGGACGTCCAGCTTGCCGTCGGAGGAGTAGGCGCGGCCGTCGCGGCCGTGCGTTGCGGTGGCGACAGCGGTGTAGAGCGCGTCCATGGAAGACCATCCCTCTCGAAGTGACGTTCCGGCGGCCCGGTCCGGCCGCCCTCACGACCACAAGTAGAGCACGCAATTCAGTTGTGCGCAATTCAATGGCTCGCAAGAGCTACCCTGGGGGCATGACGCCCACCCAGACGCCCAGCACCGAGGCCGAGACCGGGGAGAACTGGCTCCGCCTCGACCGCCAGATCTGCTTCTCCCTGCACGCCGCCTCGCGCGCCTTCAACGGCGTCTACCGCGTGCTCCTCAAGGACCTCGGACTCACCTACCCGCAGTACCTCGTGATGCTGGTCCTGTGGGAGCAGGGCGACCTGCCGGTGAAGAAGCTGGGTTCGTTCCTGCGTCTCGACTCCGGCACCCTGTCGCCGCTGCTCAAGCGGCTGGAGGCGGCGGGTCTGGTCACCCGGGAGCGCAGCGCGCGCGACGAACGCTCGGTGGAGGTACGGCTGACCGGGCCGGGCCTGGCACTGCGGGAGCAGGCGCTCCAGGTGCCGCGCCGGATCGCCGCCGCGACCGGCTTCGGCCTCGACGAGATCCGTGACCTGCACGAACGCCTCGACCGGCTCACCATGGCGCTGGACGCGGCAGCGCTGGAGGAAACACCCGGCTGCCCGTAGCCGGGCCGCCGGCGGGCGGCGCGACTCGGGGCGGGCCGGCCGAGGACCAGCCCCCCGGGAACGGACCGGCCGGGCCCCGACCGGTCCGGGGCAGGTCCGCCGGGGCCGGGCGGCGCACGTAGAGGCGCAGGACGGTTCCCCCTCTGAC
>NZ_JBEOWS010000218.1:0-16621 GCF_040296125.1 Streptomyces sp. NPDC002265
CCACCCCCCCGCACCCGCCGCTGGGCCCGCCGCCCCGCGCCCCCGCCCGCTGCACCGCCACCCCCCGCAGGGGCCCCCCCGCTCCGCGGGGGGGGGCCCTTCCGTTCTGCCGCGCGGCCCTGCCGCCCCGGTCTGCCGGGAGCGCGGCGCACGCCATCCCCAACGGTCTCCACCGGTGCTCGCGGCCCCTCGCCGGTGCCGGCCGCTCCCCGGCGGTCCCAGTGGTACTCGCGGGCCGTCCGCGGTCAGCCGAAGACCACGCAGGAGGCCGCAGGTACCTCGACGCTGCCGCCGCGGCGCGGCAGGCCCGTCTCCGGGTCGACGAAGAACCAGGTGACGTCGCCGGAACGCTCGTTCGCGACGTACAGGAATCCGTCCGCCTCGGCGAGCGCGCGGGGCCAGTGCCCGCCGCAGGGGACCGTGCCGACCAGCCGCAGCCCCTCGCCCTCGACGGCGAGCACGGACAGCACGTCCTCGCCGCGCGTGGCGGTCCACACGAAGCGTCCGTCGGGCGAGACGACGATGCCGGAGGGGTAGGCGTCGCCCGCGGGGGCACCGGACAGCACCGGGGTCTCGGCCAGCGGCCGCAGCGAGCCCTGAGCACCGTCCCAGCGGCAGACGGTGACGGTCGGCGTGAGTTCGTTCAGCACGTAGGCGTACGTGCCGTCGGGATGAAAGGCGAGGTGGCGCGGGCCCGAGCCGGGCCGCAGGGCGGTCTCCCGGTGCAGTACGGGCGTGCCGTCGGCCAGTGTGCACACCCGCACGGAGTCCGTGCCGAGGTCGACGCTCACGGCCCACCGGCCGCTCGGGTCGGGCTGCACCTGATGGGCGTGCGGGCCCTGCTGGCGGCGTGTGTGCGGACCTGAACCGGTGTGCTCCAGGATCCCGGACGCGGCGGCGGCAAGGGTTCCGTCGGGCCGGACGGGCACGGCGCTGACGCTGCCCGAGCCGTAGTTGGCGGTCAGGACGTGTCCGTCGAAGACGCTGAGGTGGGTGGGTCCGCTGCCGCCGACCAGGACCGGCGGCCCGGCCTGCGTCACCTTGTCGCCGTCCACGCGATAGGCGGCCACCGCGCCCTCGGTCGTCTCGCTCACCGCGTACAGGGTGCCCCGGTCGGGCGACAGGGCCAGGTAGGAGGGGTCGGGGACGCCGTCCACGCTGTTCAGGACCGTCAGCGCGCCGTCGGCCGCGTCCACGGCCGCCGTCACGAGCCCGGGGCCCCCGGCCGCCGTGAACGACCCGATGAACGCCCGCTGCTGCCGCCTGCCGCCGTCTGTCACCGCTGTCCCCTCTCGTCCACTTCTGTCGGACGCGACGGTAGCAGTCGATCGCCAGCGGTCTAGACCAAATCCCCGGTCCGCCGTCCGTCCGGCAGGGACCACCCGGTCGGGCGCGCCCGACCGCCCCCGGACGGCTCCGGGCAGGCCGGTCGGACCCTGTCCGCGTGGCGTCGGAAAAGATCGCCGGAGGCAAGGCCAGGGCGGTCCTGACCAGGCGAGTCGGGCCGGATCGCACGGTCGCCCGGGCGCCGTCCGCGCGGTGTGCGCGAGGCCGCCGCGCGGGCCGGGCGCAGGAGCCGGTACGGGCCCGCGCGCCGGACTGCCGGGCGGCCGGGCCCCTCCCCGGGCGGCTTGGCGGGTGGCTCCGGGGGCGGCCTCCACGCGTCACGACCCGCCACGACCCGCACTCCGTACGACCGTTTGGAGCAGCGGAGCGAATGACGCCCGAGCCGGTCCCGGCGAGCCGCGGCAACCCGCGGACGTACCGCCGCGAGCCTCGAACCGCGGCCACCTGCGAGCCGCTGCGACCCCTCTTGGCCCGTGGGGCGCTCCGGCGCTCCCCTCAGGCGCCGACCAGCGGTGATCCCGACGGTGTGCGCAGGGGCGTGGCGAGTTCCGCGAGGGCCCGTTCCAGGCCGTGGAGGTGGGCCAGCGCGGGCTCGGCCGGCGGCTGGGCGGTGGCGGACAACGGCTGCGTGCCGTCGTCGCCGCGCTCGGTGAGCGCCTCCACCGCGGCCTCCACACGCCAGCACGCGGCGGCCAGGCGAGCGTCGTGCGAGGCCTCCGGGTCGGCGGCCACGGCGACCAGGCCGCGTATCTCGCGGGCGCAGTCGTCGAGCAGCGCGAGCACCTGGCGGGCGCGCCGCTTGCGGCCGAACATCGGGTTCAGCGGGTGCACCAGTGGGGCGACGGAGAGCCGTACCCGGCCGAGGAGCTGTTCCAGTTCGCCGACGCGGCGGGCCGGGTCGGCGTGGTCCGCCCCGGAGAGGCGGGCGGCGGCCTCCGCGGTGCACAGGTGGACGCAGCGCAGGGCGCGCTGGATCCACGCGTCGGTGACGGCGTGCGTGGTCACGGGCAGCACGAAGAGCACGGCGAGGCCGGCGCCGAGCGCCCCGACGCCGGTCTCGGTCAGCCGCAGCGCGAGGAGGCCGGGGCTGAGCACGCCGAGCAGCCCGTACAGCAGCCCGGCCATGAGCGTCACCCAGAGCATCATCCAGGTGTAGGAGACGGCGGCGGTGTAGAAGATGCCGAAGACGCAGACGGCGAGGAGCGCGGCCGTGGGCACCGCCGCCCCGTGCACCGGGAGGGCGACGAGCAGGCCGAGACCGATGCCGATCACCGTGCCGAGGACGCGCCGGAAACCGCGTACCAGCGTCTCGCCGCGCGAGGCGGTGTTGACGAAGATCCACCAGGTGGCGCCCACGGCCCAGTACCAGCGCTGCCCGGACACCAGCTGTCCCACGACCAGCGCGAAGCCCGCGCCCGCGGTCGCCTGGACCGCCTGGCGGGTGGTCACGCGGGCCAGCCCGGTGGCACCGGGCGGGGCGGGCACCGCGGGCGGGGTCAGGCGTCGCTCGTAGCACCACAGTCCGAAGCGCACCGCGGCCGCGGTGAGGACGGACAGGAGCACGGCGGCGTAGAGCCGGGGCAGCTGTCCGGCGGTCGCGTGCAGGAACTGCGCGATGAAGAAGGTCATGAACGCGAACACGCCCAGACTGTGGCCGCGCGGCCCCCAGCGGCGCGCGTACACGCCCGCGCCGACCACGGCGAGGAAGGCGAGGTCGCGGGCGACGGGATGGTCGTGCAGGGACGCCGCGACGGTGAGGACGGTCAGGCCGACGGCGGGCAGCAGCGCGGTGGTGAGGGCCTGGCCGCGGACCGTGGCGTCGGTGACGGTGAACAGGGCCAGGAGTGCGGCGAGCCCGCCGGTGACGGTGCCCGCGAGGGGGTTCCCGGCCAGTTGGCAGCCGAGGACCGCGAGTCCGATGCCGAGGACCGCCCGCGCGGCGAAACGCAGCCGCACGCGCCCCGGATCCGGAGCCATGAACACCCTCTTCAGCACTGCTTGTCGCTCCCTCGGAAACCGGCATGAAAAAGGCGCCGCGGGATCCGCAGCGCCATCGACGTGTCCATGAGAGCACCCCCGCCGCCACTGGCTCAAGTGACCTCGGTTCCACTGGGCCATTGGCGCAGTGCAGGCGGGCGTGACCGGTCCATGGCGAGGCCAACGGACCACGTCGTCCGGTCCACCCCGTATGCGGCTTCCTGAGCCATTGGTACAGTCGTGGATGATCATCGAATGCCGACGAGGAGGCCGGGCACCATGGCCGTGGACGAGCTCGACACCCGCATCCTGCGGCTGCTGCTCGAACAGCCGCGCACCAGCGTGCGCGAGTACGCCCGGGTCCTGGGAGTGGCGCGCGGCACGCTCCAGGCCCGCCTGGACCGGCTGGAACGCGACGGCGTGATCACCGGCACGGGGCCGGTGCTGTCCCCCGCCGCGCTCGGCCACCCCGTCCTGGCGTTCGTGCACATCGAGGTCACCCAGGGCCACCTGGACGACATCGGCGAGGAGCTGGCCGGCGTACCCGAGATCGTCGAGGCGTTCTCGATCACGGGGGGCGGGGATCTGATGACCCGGGTGGTGGCGCGCGACAACGCCCACCTGGAGGACGTGATCCAGAAGCTGATCAGCCTGCCGGGCGTGGTCCGCACCCGCACGGAGGTCGCGCTGCGCGAGCGGGTGCCGCACCGGCTGCTGCCGCTGGTGGAGTCGATCGGCCGCACGGCCGGGAAGTAGCCCCCGGGAGGGCGGACGTCAGGAGCGGCGGCGGGGCCGACCCCGCTTGGCGCCGCCGCTGCCGCCGCTCTTCGGGCTGCCGGAGCGGCCGCCGCGCGCGGTGCCGCCGGCCTTCTTCGCGGTGCCGCCCGTGGACTTGCCGCCGGTCCTGCCCGCGGCCCCCGCCGCCGTCCTGCCGCCCTGCTTGCCCTCGCCCGGCTTGCGGCGCGCGTCGGCCGTCGTACCGCGCTCGCTCTTCGGATCCCGCGAGGACGGGGTGCGGCCGCGGGTGCTGTTGACCGTCCGGCCGCGGACGATGCCGATGAAGTCCTCGACGAGATCGGTGGTGGCCTCCTCCGGCCAGGACAGCACGACGCTCGACTGCGGGGCGTCGGCGACCTGCCGGTAGGTGAGGTCCCTGCGGTGGTGCAGGCGGGCCAGCGACTGCGGGACGACCAGGACGCCCACGCCCGCGGCCACCAGCTCGACGGCGTCCTCCGTGGTCGCCGGACGCTCGAAGGCCGGCTGCCCGGGCGGGCGCTCCCAGCCGAGGACGTCGTCGAGGGGATGGAAGACGACCTCGTCGGCGAGGTCCTCCAGGGTCACCTCGTCCGCCGCGGTCAGGAGATGGTCCTTGGGGACCACGACGACCGTGGCCTCCGTGTAGAGGGGGATCGCGCTGAACACCGTTCGGTCGACCGGGAGGCGCAGGACGCCCGCGTCGGCGTCGCCGCCGCGCAACACATCGGATGCCTGGGCGGCCGGTACCTGAAGGAGGGTCAGGGGGACGTCGGGCAGGCGCTCGTTCCAGATCCGCACCCACTTGGCGGGTGTCACCCCGGGGACGTACGCGAGCCGGAACGAGGGGGAATCTTCCGAGCCTGTCACCCCGCCAGGCTACCGGCTGTGGTCGGACGTCTCGCCCCGGGCCGATAGTCTGGACTGTATGAAGTCGCACCAGACCACCCAGACGATGAAGCCCGCCACGGCGGCGAAGAAGCTGGGTGTGTACCTCCCCGCCACGCCCGCCGCGTTCCAGGAGGGTGTCGTCACGCGCGCCGAACTGAACGAGCTCCAGGCGAATCCGCCCGAGTGGCTTCAGGAGCTGCGCCGCAACGGCCCGCACCCCCGTCCGGTGGTCGCGGCGAAGCTGGGCGTCTCCATCGCGGGTCTGGCGCGCGGCGGGGTCACGGAGGCCCTCACCACCGAGCAGATCTCGGCGCTCAAGGACAGCGGCCCGGAGTGGCTGGAGAAGGAGCGCTCCACGCAGGCCGAGGTGCGCAAGGAGACGGCCCGTATCAAGAAGCGGGACGCCGAGCGCGCCGAGCAGGAGCCGCGTTCCTGACGTCCGCGGACCGGTGTTCCGCCCGGCCCCGCTCCCGTGACCCCGATCCACTCGACTGTGAAATAATCCCTTATGCCCGATGAAGGGTTACTTTCATGGTCAAGGGAACGTACGCGACCGACTACGGGCTGATCCGGATCGACCGCACCGGCCAGGCCGAGGCCTTCGACGCGATCGGCCGTCGTTACGACGAGGCGTTCCGGCAGAAGGACGGCCGGCTGTCCGCCGGCGCCTGGCTGATCGCCTCCCTGCCTCCGGGTTCCCGGGTACTCGACCTGGGCTGCGGCACCGGACTGCCGACCACGCGCCGACCGGCGGACGCCGGCCTGGAGGTCGTCGGCGTCGACCTGTCCCCCGGGATGCTGCGGCTCGCCCGGAAGAGCGTCCCCGGTGCCACGTTCCATCGGCTGGGCCTCGCCGACCTCAGGCCGGCCGGTCCCCACGACCTGGGCCGCTTCGCCGTCGCGGCCTTCTTCTCCCTGTTGCTGCTGTCGCGCGCCGAGATCCCCCTCGCGCTGCGCACGGTCCGGCACCTGCTGGTACCGGGCGGTCTGTTCGCCCTGTCGATGGTGGAGGCCGACGTGGACGCCTTCGCCATCCCTTTCCTCGGAAACACGATCAGGGTCTCCGGCTATCTGCGGGAGGAACTGTACGAGGTCATCGAGGCCGGAGGCTTCGAGATCCTCGGGGAATCCTCGTACACCTACGCCCCGGCGGTCGCCGACGTACCGCCCGAGGAGCAGGTGTTCCTATGCTGCCGACGCCGTGACTGACCACACACGAGGCGACACCGCGGACCGTGGCGCCCCCTGAACGGGACACAACGTGTGACGAAGCAACGCACTTCTCATCAAGGCCCCGCCCAGGCCGGCCGGGCCTCCGGCGACCTGCTGGACGGGACGAGGGAGCGCGCCGTGGCGGAACACACCCTGGACCCGGTCGGGACCGGTCCGCAGACCGACCGGCTGCGGTATCTCGACGTGGCGACCCGGCGGATCGCCGGCGGGATGGACCTGGACGAGACGCTCCGGGAGCTGCGCCGGGCGGCGGTGCCCGCGTTCGCAGACGTCATCCTGATCCATCTGCACGATCCCCTGCCGGTGGGGGACGAGAAGATGTCCGAGCCCGGCGTGCTGAAGCTGCACAGCATCGACCGGACGCCGGACCCACCGGCGGCCGGCCGGTCCGGGCCCGCCCTGCCCGACAAGGTCCCGCGGCGCTCGGACCTCACCGAGCGCGTGCATCTGACCACCTCCGGCCGGCTCGCACGGCTGCTGCTGTCCGGACGGCCGGCGTTCGGCGACATGCCGGGGATCGCCCCGGCGGTGACCGAGCTGCTCGGGCCCGTGGCCGGCGCGCCGGGGGCGCTTCCGCCCGGCCGACGGCTGATCATCGCCCCGCTGCACGGCCGCCACCACATCATGGGCAGCGTGGTCCTGCTGCGCCGCACCGACCGGCCCGCGTTCACCGGCGACGACCAGCTCGTCGCCTCGCAGCTCGCGACCCACACCGCCCTCGGCGTCCAGAAGGCGGTGATGTACGGGCACGAGGCCTCCGTGGCGGACACGCTCCAGCACACGATGCTTCCCGCGTCGCTGCCCGAGCCCACCGGAGTCCGGCTGGCCAGCAGGTATCTGCCCGCCTCCAAGACCGCGCAGGTCGGCGGCGACTGGTACGACGCGATCCCGCTGCCCGGCAACCGGATCGCCCTGGTCGTCGGCGACGTCATGGGCCACTCCATGACCTCGGCCGCGATCATGGGGCAGCTGCGCACCATCGTGCAGACCCTCGCCGGCCTCGACCTGCCCCCGGACGAGGTCCTGCACCACCTCGACGAACAGGCCCAGCGCCTCGGCAGCGACCACATCGCCACCTGCCTCTACGTGATCTACGACCCGATCTCGCAGCGGATGCTGATGGCGAACGCCGGCCACCCGCCCGCGCTGCTCCTCCAGCCGGACGGCCGGGTGGAGGTGCTCAGGGTCCCGCCGGGCGCTCCGCTGGGCGTCGGCGGTGTCGTCTTCGAGTCCGTGGAGCTGCCCGCGCCCAAGGGCGCGACCCTGCTCCAGTACACGGACGGTCTCGTCGAGTCCCGCGAGCAGGACGTGGGCTCGGGCGTCGAGGCGCTGCGCGCCCATCTCCAGGCACCGCCCCGGGCCAGGGGTCAAGGGGTCGCCGTCCCCTCGCTGGAGACGCTGTGCGACCAGGTGCTGGGCACCCTGGGCCCGCGCACCCGCGACGACGACATCGCGCTGCTCGCCACCCGCTTCGACGGATTCCCCGAGGACAGCGTCAGGTACTGGTTCCTGGAACCGCACCCGCGCACCGCGGGCCAGGCCCGTCGGCTGACCCATCGCACCCTGCGGCGCTGGGGGCTCGAATCCCTGCTGGAATCGACGGAACTCCTGGTCAGCGAGGTCGTCACCAACGCCGTACGCTGCGCCTCGCGCCCCATCTCGCTCCGGCTGCTGCGCACCGACGTACTGCGCTGCGAAGTCACCGACGACTCCCCCCAGGCACCCAGGATGCGGTGCGCCGAGCCGGAGGACGAGGGCGGTCGCGGTCTGGTCCTGGTCAACCACATAGCCCGGCGCTGGGGCTCGACCAGACTCAGCGCGGGCAAGGTCGTCTGGTTCGAGCTGCCGATCCCCGACACATGACCGAGGACACGGCAGACGCCGCGGCCCGTGCTCACGACGGTGTCGCCGAGAGCGGCCCCGCTGTCGGCTCCCTCAGCGGGCGAGCGCGTTGCGCGGGCCGGGCTTCGAGGCCTCGGCCCAGGCGGCCGGCAGTCGCTGTTCGCACCGTTCCGCCGCGGCCTGCTCCTGGCCGTACAGCAGGCCCCAGGTGAAGGCGGACTCGCCCGCCGCGTGCGCCGCCAGGGCGAGGTTCCGCAGAGACTCGCGCGCGACGACGCTGTCCTGGTGCTCGCCGAGCAGCTGCTGCACGGCCTTGACGCGTTTGCCGAGCCGCCGGACGGGCCTGCCGAGCGAGCCGCGTGCCGGTTCGGTGGCGTACCGCGTCTTCTTGGCCGCCTTGCGGGCCTCGTGCAGGGCCGTGTCGCGGTCCGCCCCCGGGGAGAGTTCCAGCGCGTGTGCCACCCGGCCGGCCAGTCGGTCGTACTCCTTGAGCACCGCCCTGGCCATCACCTTCTGCGGCCTGCGAGCGGCCTTGCCGCGCAGCGGCGGCTGCTGTGTGAGATCGGCCAGCGCGCTCAGCAGGGCCGGGTAACGGGGTGAGCGCAGGGCGTCGAGGCTGCGCCGGCGGGCCGCCGAGGCGCGGGCGACGTGCCACCCCCGCAGCCGGGCGGCGACGGGTCCGAGGACCAGCTCGGGGGGCGAGGCGTCGATGTGCGCGCCGAGCCGTTCCATCAGGACCTCCTGGTCGCGTTCCGCGCCCAGTTCCCCGCCGAGCCATTTGAGTTCTTCACGGATCGGGTCGGTGCGCTCCCGGGCCAGCACCGACCGGTAGGAACGCAGGGTGCTGCGCAGCCGTCGGCAGGTGACGCGCATCTGGTGCACGGAGTCGGGCAGGCCCCGGCGTACCGCGGGTTCCACTTCCACGAGGGTGTTCACCTGCTCGTCCAGGTATCCGAGGAGTTCGTCCGCGGCCGACGGGGCTTCGTGCTCTCGCTCCGTCTCCTGCTTCGAAAGGGTCATACCGGGCGCGTGCACCCGGGGGCGCGGTTCAAACGTCCGTACGGCAGAGGGCAGAGCTCAGGGAGCACGGAGCAGGAAGCACCGGTCGGGATTCTCAGCCCAGGAAGCTCAGCCGGACCTGGCGGTCGGGGTTGTCCCGGTTCGTGTCCACCAGGCACACCGACTGCCAGGTGCCCAGCTCCAGCCGTCCGCCGATCACCGGCAGGGTCGCGTGGGGCGGGACGACGGCCGGCAGGACGTGGTCGCGGCCGTGGCCGGGGCTGCCGTGGCGGTGCTGCCAGCGGTCGTCGGCGGGCAGCAGGGTGTGCAGGGCGGCGAGGAGGTCGTCGTCGCTGCCCGCGCCGGTCTCGATGACCGCGATCCCGGCGGTGGCGTGCGGGACGAAGACGTTCAGGAGACCGTCGCGGCCGGCGGCCGCCTCCCGCAGGAACGCCTCGCAGTCACGGGTGAGGTCGACGACCCGCTCCGTGGAACCGGTGGCGACGCGCAGGACTCGGGTGGTGAAGCCGTCTGACATGTCTCCATCCTCGCCCAGGGGAAGATCCGCGACCACACACCTGTTGGTGGAACCGTGAACAACACACGCGAGGTCGAGGTGGCCGTCGTCGGCGCGGGCCAGGCAGGACTGTCCGCCGCCTATCACCTGCGGCGCGCCGGTTTCCGCCCCGAGCACGACTTCGTGGTCCTCGACCACTCCACCGGTCCGGGCGGCGCCTGGCAGTTCCGGTGGCCCACGCTGACGTACGGCAAGGTGCACGGCATGCACGCGCTGCCGGGCATGGAGCTGACGGACGCCGACCCCGCACGGCCCTCCTCCGAGGTGATCAGCGCGTACTTCGACCGCTACGAGCAGGCCTTCGACCTGCGGGTCCGACGGCCGGTGGACGTGCGTGCGGTACGCGAGGGCCCCGGCGGCCGGCTGCTCGTGGAGACGTCCGACGGGGTGTGGTCGGCCCGCGCGCTGATCAACGCGACCGGCACCTGGGACCGGCCGTTCCGGCCGCGCCTTCCCGGCCAGGAGACCTTCCTCGGACGGCAGCTGCACACCGCGCAGTACCCCGGGCCCGAGGCGTTCGCGGGGCTGCGGGTGGTCGTGGTGGGCGGCGGGGCATCCGGTACCCAGCATCTGCTGGAGCTCGCCCCGTACGCGGCCGCCACCACCTGGGTCACCCGGCGGCCGCCCGTCTTCCGCGAGGGCCCCTTCGACGAGGAGGCGGGCCGAGCGGCCGTCGCGCTCGTCGAGGAGCGGGTGCGGCTCGGACTGCCGCCGAGGAGCGTCGTCTCCGTCACCGGGCTGCCCCTGAACGACGCGATCAGGCAGGGTCTGGCGGACGGCGTCCTGGACAGGCTGCCGATGTTCGACCGGATCACCCCGGACGGCGTGGAGTGGAAGGACGGACGGCACGTGGCCGCCGACGTCATCCTGTGGGCGACCGGCTTCCGGCCCGCCGTCGGCCATCTGGCACCGCTGCGGCTGCGCGAGCCGGGCGGCGGCATCCGGCTGGACGGGACACGCGCGGTCGCCGACCCGCGCGTCCATCTGGTCGGCTACGGTCCCTCGGCGAGCACCATCGGCGCCAACCGGGCCGGACGGGCGGCGGTACGGGACATCAGGCGTCTGCTCGCGGGCGAGGCCCTCGCGGCCTGACGTCCCGTCCGCTCATTTCGTGGCCGTGGCCGCGGGCGTGGTCGCGGGCCCGGGACTCGCGCTCTTCTGCTGCGCGGCGTTGAACTCGGCGACGTTGCGCAGGTGCTGCTGGTAGTCGGCCGTGAACCGGGTGTCGCCCGGCTTGACGGTCACGAAGTACAGCCAGTCGCCCGCCGGCGGGTTGATCGCGGCCTTCATCGCCTCCTCGCCGGGGTTGCCGATCGGCGTCGGTGGCAGGCCCATCCGCTGGTACGAGTTGTAGGGGCTCTCGATCCGGGTGTCGTCGGCCGTCGTGCGCAGGGTGGAGCGGTTGAGCGCGTAGTTGATCGTGGAGTCCATCTGGAGCGGCATCCCGCGCTCCAGCCGGTTGAAGACGACCCGGGCCACCTTGCCCATGTCGGACTTGGTCGCGGACTCGGCCTGCACGATGCTGGCGATGGTGACCGCCTGGTAGATGTTCATCGCGTTGTGCTGCGCGCCGGCGGCGATGGGCGCCTTGTTGAACGTGCGGTTCGCGGTGTCGACCATGGACGCCAGCACCATCTGCGGTGTGGACTTCCCGGTCAGCGCATACGTCGCCGGGAACAGGTATCCCTCGGGATTGCCCTCGGCGTCGCCCGGCAGCTTGAGGTGGGCCTTCGTCAGGGACTGCCTGGTGGTACCGGCGGGCAGGGCGAGGGCCTTGTCGACCGCGTCGTAGACCTGGCCGGCCCGCCAGCCCTCCGGGATCACCAGCGAAGCGGGCCGCGCGGGCCCGGCGGGCCCGGCGTGGCCCAGGTACAGCAGCGGCACCGCCACGGCGATGCCGGCCACGACGGCCCCGGTCGCGACGAGGGTGATCCTGCCCCGGCGCGTCAGTCGAATCGTTCTCCGTGGCGGAGTGTTCATCTGCATGGGGGCACGGTAACCCGCAAAACCCTACAAACCTGGCATATCGTCAGCTTGTCGGCTCCAGTTGGGCGTCCCGGCGCACAAGCGCGGCGTACCGCCCGTCCCGCGCCAACAGCTCCTCGTGCGTACCTCGTTCGACGACGCGACCGCGGTCCAGGACCGCGATCTGGTCGGCGCCGCGGACGGTGGACAGCCGGTGCGCGATCGTGAGGGTCGTGCGGTCGGCGGACAGGGCGTCGATGGCTTCCTGGACGGCGTGTTCGGTGCGAGTGTCCAGGGCGCTGGTCGCCTCGTCGAGGATCAGGACCGGCGGATCGCGCAGGATGGTCCGGGCGATCGCCAGGCGCTGCTTCTCGCCGCCCGAGAAGCGGTGGCCGCGTTCGCCGACGACCGTGTCGTAGCCGTCCGGCAGGGACACGATGTGGTCGTGGATCTGGGCCGCCCGGGCCGCCGCGTACAGTTCCTCGTCGGTGGCTTCCGGCTTGGCGAAACGCAGGTTCTCGGCGACCGAGGCGTGGAAGAGGTACGTCTCCTGCGAGACGACGCCGACCGCGCGGGCCAGGGTGTCGAAGTCGAGGTCACGGACGTCGACGCCGTCGAGGGTGACCCGGCCGCCCGTGACGTCGTACAGGCGCGGCACCAGATAGCCGAGCGTGGACTTGCCGGCTCCGGTGGCACCGACGAGCGCGAGGCCGCTGCCCGCGGGGACGGTGATGTCGATGCCGTCGAGGACCGGGCCGCCCTTGCCGTCGTAGCCGAAGGTGACGTCCTCGAAGCGGACCTCGCCCTTGACGCGGTCGAGATGGACGGGCTCCGCGCGCTCGGTGATGTCGACGGGCAGGTCGAGGTACTCGAAGATGCGCTGGAACAGGGCGAGCGAGGTCTGGATCTGGACGCCGGTCGCCAGCAGGCTCACGGCCGGGCGGAACAGGCCCTGCTGGAGCGAGACGAAGGCGACGAGGGTGCCGATCGAGACGCCGGGTCCGCCGAGTTGGAGGGCGAGGCCCGCGGTCCAGTAGATGACGGCCGGCATGGCGGCCATCACGATCGTGATCACGGCCATCCGCCAGCGGCCCGCCATGCTGGCGCGCACCTCGAGGTCGACCAGCTGCTCGGACTCCTCGGCGAACGACCGGGTGAGCGAGTCGGAGCGGCCCATGGTGCGGCCGAGCAGGATGCCGCTGACGGAGAGCGACTCGGTGACGGTCGCCGCCATCGCCGCCATCTGCTTCTGGCGCTGGGTGGTGATCTTCTTCCGCTCGTTGCCCACGCGCCGGCTGATCCAGACGAAGGCCGGCAGCAGGAGCAGCGAGACGACGGTCAGCCGCCAGTCGAGGGCGATCATCGCGACGATCGTGGCGACCACGCTGGTGAGGTTGGAGACCAGGGAGGTCGCGGTGGAGGTGACCGTGGCCTGCATGCCGCCGATGTCGTTGGCGATGCGGGACTGGACCTCGCCGGTGCGGGTCCGGGTGAAGAAGGCCAGCGACATGCGCTGGAGCCGGCCGTAGACGGCGGTGCGCAGGTCGTGCATGACGCGTTGGCCGACGGTCGTGGAGATTAGCGTCTGGAGCACACCGAAGACGCTGTTCAGGACGGCGCTGAGGATCATGCCGAGGGCCAGCAGGCTCAGCAGACCGGTGCGCCCCTGGGGGATCGCGACGTCCAGCGTCTCCTTCAGCAGGAACGGCGTGGCCACCGACACCAGGGACGAGGCGCCGACCAGCAGGCCGACGACCGCGAGCCGGGCCCGGTAGGGCTTGAACAGGGAGAGGATGCGGCGCACCTGGCGGGGCTGGTCCGTCGAGGTGCCGGGAGAGGGGGTCCAATCGATGTGATCGCGGGGCATGGCTCCTACGGAGGGTGAGACGGTCAGGATTCAGGGAGCATAGCTCATTGTTACCTATACTCACAATGAACCTGGTCCTGATATTGTTCCCCCATGACCAGCCCCGATCCCGACGGCCTGCTCGCCGAGCAACTCCTGCGGCTCACGCGCCGGGTGCACCGCATCCAGAAGCACCACCTCCAGCAGCGCGGCCTGGGTGTGACACCGGCCCAGGCCCGGCTGCTGCGCATCCTGGCGCACTGCGACGCCTCGCCCCGCATGGCCGATCTGGCCGAACGGCTGGAGGTGGTGCCCCGGGCCGTGACGACCCTGGTCGACGGGCTGGAGGCGGGCGGCAAGGTGCGACGGGTCCCCGACCCGACCAACCGCCGCGTGATCCGCGTCGAACTCACGGACGACGGCCAGGAGGCCCTGCGCGAACTGCGCGGGGCGCGCGTGTCCGCCGCGCAGGAGATCCTCGCGCCGCTGACGGGCGCCCAGCGCGAGGCGCTCGGGAGCCTGCTGGACACGCTGGTGGACGGCCCTCCGGTGCGTGGGCGCGGCTGCTGAACGGCGGGCTCCGGTACCGCGTCAGCCGAGCTGCGCCCTGTCGCCCATCACCACCACGGGGTGCCGGTCCGGGGCGAGTGTGCGCAACAGGTACTCCATCGCCGCCCGGGACAGGCCGACGCAGGCCGACGTACCGCTGCCGTGGTCCAGGTGCAGCCAGATACCGCCACCTCTGGCACCGCCCTCGGGGCGGGCCGGGTCGTTCGGCGCGGTACCCCTGACGCGGTTGTAGTCGATGGCGATGACGTAGTCGAAGTCGTGCCAGTGCGACCTGGCCCACCAGCGCGGCGCCGCGAAACCGGCGGATCTCGTGTACGGGAGCCGGGTCCCGGGGTCGGCGAGGACACCGCCGGCGTCGGTGAGCGTGAACACCCCCACGGGGCTGCGCCCGTCCCCCTCGCGGTGGTCGGTGGTCCAGCCCTTCTTCCCGTTGTGCGCGGGCCACTCGCGGATGCGCTCCCAGGCGGCGCCGCGACGGGCGTACAGCACGACCGTGGAGTCGGCCGAGTTCCTGCCGTCCCCGTAGACGGCCACCACCTGAAGGGAGTCGACGGGGATCCGCCGCCGAAGGCGCTCGCCGACACCCGGGATACGGGCCGGATCCACGGACCTTGCACGGGGGCGCTCCGGCGGGGTCCGGTCCAGGTGGGTGCGGTCCACGCCGGCTCGGTCCGGGTCGACTCGGTCGGGGCCGGTTCGGCTCGGATGGGTGCGGTCCGCGGCCGCGGCGGATCCCGCGCCCCCGCCGCTTCCCCGGTCCGGGCCGTCGCATCCGGACAGGGCCAGCAGGCCCGCGAGAGTCACGAGCACCGACAGGGCCGTCCGGGCCGACAGGGCCGTGCGGGTCGCCCGGGCCGTCGGGGTCTTCACGGCCGCCGAGGGGAGCGCGGGTCGCCCTCCCGGTTCCCGCACGCCGTGTGCAGCCACTCCGGCTTCACCCCACCCTCGTAGAACTTTCCGGACATTCAACCAGAGTTGGGGGCATCCGGGTAATGCCGGACCGTCCCGGATCGCGCGGACCGGGAAGCCTGAACTGTTCGGCGCCTCGGAAAAACAGGTTGATTTTGACCACGCTCCGACGCGAACCTTTCACGGTTTGTTGCCGCACCTCGCGGCTCCGCCCTTGCCTGCCCTCCTCCCTCCCCCCCGTCCGCCCCCTGACACGAGCCACTTGGACGTCATGCAGATTCAAGACCTTCCGTATCCCGACCCGGGCGTACCCGACGTGCGTTCGGGCTCCCGGTTCCTGTGGTGGCTCGGCCGGAACCAGCTGGGCGGTCAGTTCCGTTCGTTGGCCTGGGGCCTGCTGCACTTCACGGCCGTCTCCGCCCAGCCCTTCTGCGTCGGCTACGCCGTCCAGGCCGTCGTCGACCGCTCCGGCTCCCGGCTGGCCCTCGCCGGCGGCCTGATGGCCGTGTGCTGCCTGGGCATCGCGGTCGGCGACACCTTCCTGCACCGGACCGCGGTCACCAACTGGATCACGGCGGCGGCCCGCGTCCAGCAGCTACTGGCCCGTAAGGCCACGCAGTTGGGCTCCGCGCTGACCCGACGGGTCGCCGCAGGCGAGGTGGTGGCGGTCTCCACGGGCGACGTGGAGAAGATCGGCTGGTTCGTGGAGGCCGTCTCCCGCTTCACCGCCGCCGCGCTGACCGTCGTCCTGGTCTGCGTGGGCCTGGTCGTCTACCAGCCCGCGCTCGGCCTGGTCGTCGCCGTGGGGCTGCCCGTACTGGCCCTCGCCGCGCTGCCGTTGCTGCCGCGCGCGACCCGGCGGGCCGACCTCCAGCGCCAGAAGGCCGGACGCGCCACCGAGCTGGCCTCCGACACCGTCGCCGGACTGCGTGTGCTGCGCGGCATCGGCGGCGAGGACCTGTTCCTCGACCGCTACCGCCGCGCCTCGCAGGACGTCCGCCACGCCGCCGTGCGCAGCGCCCGGATGTGGTCCCTGATCTCGGCGATCCAGGTCCTGCTGCCGGGCCTGCTGCTGATCGCGGTCGTCTGGTACGGCGTCCACCTGGCCCGCGAGGGCCGGATCTCCGTCGGCGAACTCGTCACGGTCTACAGCTCGGTCATGGTGCTCACCTACCCCTTGCGGCACTTCGAGGAGATCGCGATGGCCTACTCCTTCTCGCGGCCCTCGGCCCGGCGGGCCGCGGGCGTGCTGTCGCTGGAGCGGTCCACCGACACCGGCGGCTCGCGCCCGGCCGACGTGCCGTCAGGAGACCTGTACGACCCGGACACCGGACTGTTCGCCCCCGTCGGCAGGCTCACCGCGGTGGTCTGCGGCGACCCGGACGCGGCGGGTCGGCTCGCCGAACGGCTCGGCGGTCACCCGGCGGAGGCCGGCACCATCTCCGTGCTGCTCGGCGGTGTGCCGCTGGACGAACTGCCCCTCGACGCGGCGCGGACGGCCGTCCTCGTCCAGGACAAGGACCCCGTGCTGCTCTCCGGCACGCTGCGCGAACTGCTCGACGTCCCCGCCTCCGGTGACGTCGATCCGCGGGCGGCACTGGCGGCCGCACAGTGCGGCGACGTCCTGGAGGCGCTCGTGCAGGGCTCGCTCGACGCCGAGGACCCGCTGGACGCCCGCATCTCCGAGCGCGGACGTTCCCTCTCGGGCGGCC
>NZ_JBEOWS010000219.1:0-16558 GCF_040296125.1 Streptomyces sp. NPDC002265
GATCGCCGTCAGGGCGATCCGGCGTTGCGGAAAGTACGGCGCCGAGGCCGGCCGCGGGCAGCCGGTGGTGGCAGCGGGCTGGGGCCGCCCTGGAGGACGCGTGTGCCTGTCGCCGGTCACTCTCACGGGTGAGGTCGGTCGAAGACGTGCGCAGGAGGGGAACGGGGTGGCTAGGTTCGTGGCATGTCACGTTTCCGGCTGTGCCCGACGCCCTCGCAGGCGCAGCAGTTGCTGTTGCACTGTGCGCACGCCCGGTACGTATGGAACCTGGCCGTCGAGCAGCACGCGCACTGGAGGCCCGGCCGCGGGTTGGCTCCCGGCTTTGCCGAGCAGTGCCGTCAACTGACCGAGGCCCGGCGTGAGAACGCTTGGCTGGCGGCCGGTAATGCGGATGTGCAGCAGCAGGCCCTGAAGGACTTCGCCGCAGCCAAGAACGCCCGCTTCACTTCCGGTTTCGGTGAGCCGACCTGGCGCAGGAAACATACGCACGAGGGCTTCCGCGTCATCGGCACCGACCGGGTCCCGGAATCCGGGCCGGACGGCTCACCAAAACTGAACGCGAAGACCGGCAGGCAGGTCATGGGCCGCTCGGTAGTGGTGCAGAAACTGAACCGGCGGTGGGCGCGGGTGAAGGTACCCGGCTGCGGCTGGGTCCGCTTCCGCCTCACCCGCGCCGAACTGCCGACGGCGAAAACGTTCCGCGTCACCTTCCGCAACGGCCGGTGGCACATCGCCTTCGCCATTGTCCCCGAACCCCACGACGCACCCGGCACCGGCAAAATCATCGGCATCGACCGGGGTGTGAAGATCACCGCCGCCCTCTCGGACGGGCGGAGACTGAACTGCCCCCAGCTCACCGTCAAAGAACGCGCCCAGATCCGCAAACACCAGCGGCGCGCGGCACGAGCCCCGAAGGGCAGCGAGCAGAAGTCCGCCGAGTACGCCAAGGCGGCCAGGATCAAGGCGCGTGAGGCCGACCGGCGCAAGGACTGGTGCGAGAAGACCAGCACCATGCTCGCCCGCACCTACGACGTGATCCGGTTCGAGAAACTGAACATCAAGAACATGACCGCCTCCGCGAAAGGAACGACCGAACAGCCCGGGAAGAACGTCCGGGCCAAGGCCGGGCTGAACCGGGCGGTCCTCGCCCAGGGCTGGGGCCTACTCCGCCAGCGCACCGGACACAAGGCCCCCGGCCGGGTCGAGGACGTACCCGCGCCTTACACCTCTCTGCGGTGCAGTAGCTGTGGCTGGATCGACAAGAACTCGCGCAAGAGCCAAGCCGAGTTCGTCTGCTCCTCCTGCGGCTTCACCTGCAACGCCGACCACAACGCAGCAGTCAACGTCGCGGCAGGACAGGGCGGGATCCCCCGCCCCCGGCGCTCAGCCGGTGCCGGAGGGGCGACAACGGCCACCAGCCGTCCCAGCGCCCGTGAACCTCAACCCACCCGGGTTGGAATCCCCTTCATTTAAGAAGGGGAGGATGTCAAGAGTTCCGCTGAACGGGCTTCCCGCAGCAGCTCCATGTCTGTCGGGCGGGGCTCGGGATGCTCGCGTGATGATGGGGTCCCCTGCTCCCCACGCCGTGGTTGGCGTACGGCCCTGTCTTCCCTCTCGCGCTCGGTCCAATGTCCCCAGCGGTCAGGCTACTTCGCTCGTTGATGCCGCGCTGGTCGGGCGCATCTCATTCGTCGTGCTGGGGGTTCGGTCACGTGGCCTCTCCGCGGGCAGAGGGCGCTTGGGTCGGTTGTGGCGACGGCGTGGTGCGATGTTGAACGCCGTCACGCCGGTGACGATGAGCGCGAGGGCGACAATTACGCCGGGGGTGATGGGCTCGGCGAAGAGGGGGATGGCGAGGAGAGCGGTCAGAACGGGGCTGATCGCGCCGGCTGTTGCAGCAAGGGTGCTGCCGAGGGCTCGCACCGCGTAGGCGTAGCACAGGGCCGAGAGCAGTCCTGTCCCGATGCCTTGGAGGCCGGTGAAGAGCAGAACGTCGGAGATGTCGGCGGTGCCGGTCATCAGGTGCGAGGGCATGGCGGCGGTGGCGGCAAGCAGGGCGGCTGCGATCGTGGAGGGCGTGCACACGGCGAGCACGACGCCGGTAAGACCGAGCCCCGTCTGGCGTAGGCCGATCGTGTAGACGGCCCAGGCGCATCCGGCGGTGAGAAGAATGCCGATGCCGGCGGTGGTCGCGGTGGACGTCGTCTGCATCGCAGTCGCTGCGATACCCGTGGTGATCGCGGCCAGGGCGATCAGGCGCGGGGAGGAGATCCGTTCGCGCCACCGGAGATACAGGATCACCGTGACGAACAGCGGGACCGTGCCGGGGATGAGGAGACCGATGAGCGCGGCGGAGGTCAGGTGTCCGCCGAGTTCGGAGAGGAGGAAATGCGGCAGTCCGCCGATGCCGAGCATGAGCAGGATACCGATCCGTTCGCCACGCAGCGCGCGGACGGTACGCGGCAGGCACGGCGCCAGGATGACGACGGGTGTCGCGAAGCGGAGAAACGCCACGTCGATCGGGGCGAGGCTGGACGAGTTGATCCCCCTGACCGTGAGGGCGAACGAGGACCACAGAACAACCGCGGCCGCGAGGGCGGCCACTCCTGTCAGCCTTGCACGCATCTGATTGGCCATGGCCAACTCCTTCCATCCCGGCTCGACAGCGAGCAATTTTAGGAAGATCGATGGAGCAGGCGATTGCTAATACTGCTGCCCTGGCGGGTCTCTGTGGCAGAATCTGCCACATGGTGACCTTGGATGACATCGACCGGCACATCCTGCTGGAACTCCAGCGAGACGGTCGGCTCACCAATCAGGAGCTGGCGGATCGCGTGGGCCTCTCGCCGTCACCGTGCCTGCGGCGTGTGCGGCTCCTGCAGGAGAGTGGCGTGATCAGTGGCTACACGGCGATGCTCTCCCAGGACGCGCTCGGGCTGTCGATCACCGCCTTCGTGCGGATGACGCTCCTCGCCCACACCTCGCAGGTTGTCGACGCCGTCGAAGACAAGCTCCGCTCGATCCCCGAGGTGGTCGAGGCGTACCTGCTGGCCGGCGATGACGACTACCTCGTCAAGATCGTCATCGACTCCTTCGCCGCGTACGAAGACCTCGTACGGCGGGAGCTGCGGACCCTGCCGTCACTGTCCTCGATCAAGACGACATTCGCCTTCGCGGTCACCAAACCGCCATCGCCGCTCCCCATCCCCTGAGCCGGGCACCCTCACCGCCGCGACCACGGTGAAACCGGGTGCGTTTCCTCGTACGCGAGTGGGGACGATGGCCATGTGCTCGTCCGGGTACGGCGAAACGTGCTCAGCGCCGCATGCGGTGCCGTCGGCGAGGTCGCCGGCCTCCCAGGATCACGTGGGCCACGATCCGGGCTGGATCATGATCAACGACGGCCCGGTCTGGCTCTGCCCCCGCCCTGGAATGAACCATCAGGATCATCAGTTACAGGAGAAACGGGAGAAACAAGAGAAACCATGTCCTTCTGCTCGGCTTGGAGGAGGTTTCCATGACTGCAGAACTGGACGGATCCACCGCTCTTGTCACTGGCGCCACCGCCGGCATCGGCCGGGCCGTGGCCCTTCGTCTGGCAGCGTCGGGAGCCGCGGTCATCGTCCACGGGCGGGACGAGCAGCGAGGTGCTGCGACCGTCGAAGAGATCATTGCCGCAGGCGGGAAGGCCTGGTTCGTTGCTGCGGATCTGAGCCGCTCCGAAGATGTCCTGCGCCTTGCTGCCGAAGCAGGTGAGGTGGACATTCTGATCAACAATGCCGGTATCTACCGGTTCGCCAGTACGCCGGACACCAGCGCCGAGATGTTCGACACTCAGATGGCCGTCAACTCACGCGCGCCGATGCTCCTGGTCGGCGCCCTCGCGCCGGGAATGGCTGCACGGGGGCGTGGCGCCGTCGTGAATGTGAGCACGGCGGCGGCTGTCACGCCGGTGCGGGGAGCGGGCGCCTACGGGGCCTCCAAAGCCGCACTCGAACTTCTCACACGAGTATGGGCTGACGAGTTCGGCGCCCGGGGCGTCCGCGTGAACGCCGTGGCCCCGGGCCCCGTCGCCACCCCCGGGACGGCGGATATGGGAGACGACACCCTCCAGGCGATCGGGCGAACCACCGTACTCGGACGGGTTGCAGACCCTGAAGAGATCGCGGAGGCGGTTCTGTTCCTTGTCTCCTCCCGCGCCAGCTACATCACCGGCGCGGTTCTGGAGGCACGCGGCGGGCAGCTCGCGCTCGGCTGACTCCGGGCCGGGCCGCGATGGGCATGCTAAGCCTGCCTGAGCTGCGGCGCGCCGGTGATCGTCGCGGGATTCCTTACCACTCCGGTCGGCCTGCTGGGCACTGGCCTCGGGCCTGGGTGTGGTGCTTGCCCTGGGTGATCTTCTTCTTGTGATGGGCCCGCGAAGCAGGGTCGCCCAGGGCGCAGCATGCTTCCGACGGCACCGGCTGCGAACGGGCAGTTCCTGCGTGACAGCGCCGTGAAAGTACGGGACAGGCGTGCGCGGGATCGAGTAGCGCGTGTCCTTGCGACACGTCAGCGGCCGCCTGCACGCTGCGCCCAGCGAACGCTGGAACAAGGAGGGCACGGGAGCGGTCGTGACCCCGCCGTGGGGCGGGGGGCTGGCAGGGCCGCAATGTCGACGGCTTCCACGCCGTCCAGGACCAGGCGCAAGTAGCGTCGCCATAGGTGCGGTTGCGTGTCCTGCAGGCGTGATGCTGTCAGGTAGATCCCGCTCAGCAGTAGCAGGATGTCCTGTCCGGTGATGTCCTGGCGAATTACGCCGTGCCGGCGTGCGCGTTCGGTGAGTGCCTCGGTCACAGCTTCGAGCCTTTCCTGGCTCTGGTGCACCTCGGGGTGATCGTTGGCGACGCCGTGGACGACCTGGCGGAAAGTGCCAGCTGTTCGCCGGTCTCGGCGAGGCGGTACATGTGGACGCTGTCGGGCTGTCCCTGGAGGGCCGCGAGAGTGGTGTGCATATCGGCGACGGCGGGGTCGGGCCGTGCTGTGCGCGCATGGCCGACCGGTGCAGCGCGCATGCGGTCAGACGGTGTGCCGGTCCGTGGACAGGAGCCATTGCCAGCGTCTGCGCTCCGTGACGAGGGTGGTGGCGACGAGGATCGACACGAGCACTGCCGCGTAGGCGGGCCACACCACCCACGCTGCGATCACGGCCGCCGCGAGCTGGATCAGCACGAGCAGGATCGTGACCGTACCCGAGACAGGGACGATCACCTGCTTCTTGTCCCCCGGAGTGGCGAAGACGGTCGGTAGGCCGATCAGCGCCGCCACAGCCAGGGCGGCGAGGAACCATGAGTATTCGGACAGTGCCCATGGCGCGGCCACCCAGGCGACGAGTTCCGTGGTGAAGCGCAAGGCGGATGCGATGCGGTCGTCCGGTCTCTCCATGTTCTTCCCCCCCGGCGAAGAGTTGACCACCGGCGGGAGATCATACGACGATTCGCGCGAACGCGGTCTGATGAGTCGTGTCAAACCACCGTCACCACCGGGCTGCTCTGCCGCCGTTCCCCAGGGCGTCGACAGCTGGTCGTGCCTCCGGAACGTGCAGGTCGCGTCGTAGGTCATCAGATTTCCGCTCGAGGACAGTGCCTTGTCGTACCTGACTGCCTCACTTGCCCGCGCGGGCGGCTACGTGGGCAGTTCCGTGCCGGCCTGTTCGGCGACCATGTAGCGCGCGTACCAGTCGGGCCAGTCCGGGTCCTCGGCGCCGGTGCGTGCCTCATGCTCGCCGTGCGCGGCCGCGGCCCGGCGCAGGGCGCCCACCAGGTCCTCGGTCGAGGCGAATGCCGTGCTCGCGTGGTCCAGCCGGCCCGGGAGTCGGGTGGTGACCTCCTGCAGCATCCAGCCGTTGCCGTCCGGGTCGCTGAACGACAGGAACGAGCCGTAGCTGCTGCGCTGAGGGTCCGGACCGGGCACCCGGGCATCGGTCCCGGCGTGGTGGAAGACCCCGCCGGCGTCGTGGAAGACCTCGCTGGGCTCGGCGCCGCGCCGGTTCAGCTCGTCGTGGGCGGCGTCGATGTCGTCCACGATCAGGTGCAGCCCTCGTGCCGACCCCGGCGCCTGGTCGGTGACCGAGGTGCCGAAGATGACCGACGCCGGGGAGCCGGGCGGGGTGACCTGGACGACCCGGAAGTCCTCGCCGGTGGCCACGTCCGCGTCGAGCCGCCAGCCCAGCGCCGTGTAGAACTCCTTGGCCCGCTCGACATCGGACACCGGCACCACCACGACCTCGAGTTTCATGTCCATGATTCGTGCCTCCTGTGCGGGAACGACTTGCCGACGCTTACGAGACTGACCGGGCGGCCGCCGCTTCGCACCAGGAGAATTCACGGGTCGGCGGGCGGAAGGGGATATCGGGGGACGTGGGAGGGGCCCGGCGGCGGATTCCGGATCTCGGCCCCAGCACTCTGGGTCGTGCGCCCACCCGAGTCGCGGAGTTCCTCCAGCCCCAGGACTGATAACAGCTGTTACCATCAGGGTATGGCGAAGACACAGCTGGGCGCGCGCGTCGACAGCGAGATCAAGGAACTGGCGGAAGCCCGCGCCAGGGACCGGGGCCTGAGCCTCGGCGACTACATCGCCGTCCTCGTCCAGGAGGACACCGAAGGACTGCGGCAGCGGGGTCTGGACGCCGCGGAACGGTTCCTCACCGAGCACCAGGGTGTCTTCGACGAAGCCGAGGACGCCGACTGCCACACCCCTGGAGCACACGCCGCGTGATGGACCTGCACATCGACGTCCCCTGGATCCTGCGGGTCGCGGAGATCGCGGGGGCAGGCGATCCCGCCCCCGAGGACTACGGAGTGCCGGTGGCCGCGGTCGCCGCTCACCGGGCCGAGCTGCTGGACCAGCCCGTCTACGACGGCCCCTACGTCCGCGCAGCCGCCCTGGTGCACGTCCTCGGCCGCTGCCGATGGCTTGAGCGCTCCAACATGGCCGTGGCCGCTGCGACGGGCGTGATGTATCTGGAGGCTTCCGGGCTCCCGGTCAAGCCCGCCCGGGAGGATGCCGTCGCCCTGCGTGACCTGCTGCGCCATCCCGCCTGCACCACTGCGAAGATCGCCGCCCTGCTGCGCGGCTGGCCCAGGGCCACCTGAACCCCAGGCGGGCATGAGGCTCGCGCGATCCTGCGCAGGCGGCTTCTCCCTATTACCAGGGGCAGTGAGACCCCGAGGAGGCGCATTCGCCCGAGGTGTCCAGCGACTTTAGGCGGCACGAGCGCTTCCGCCGGCTCGTTGCGGCCGTGCCACGAAGGATCGCGCTTGGCGGGTGGTCAGTAGCGGGCGCCGACCGGGGCCGGGATGGCGTCGAGGTCCGCGATGTCCGCAGGGGACAGCCGGACGTCCGCAGCAGCCGCGTTGTCGGCGAGGTACTTCGGTGTCTTGGTGCCCGGGATGGGGACGACGTGCGGACCCTGGGCGAGGAGCCAGGCGAGGGCGACCTGCGCGGGGGTGGCGCCGATCCGCTCGGCGACGTGGCGGACCTTGGCGGCGATGTCGAGGTTGGCGTGCAGATTCTTCTGCTGGAAGCGTGGCAGACGGCGTCGCTGGTCGTTCTGCGGCAAGTCGTCGAAGGAGGCGAAGCGGCCGACGAGGAAGCCGCGGCCCAGCGGCGAGTAGGCAAGCAGCCCGATGCCGTGCTCTCGGCAGTATGGCAGGACTTCGTCCTGGACGTCGCGGGTCCACAGGGAGAACTCGGCCTGCACGGTGGCGACCGGATGCACGGCCTGAGCACGCTGGATCTGCTCGACGGTGAGGGTGATCTCGGACAGGCCCAGGTGGCGGGCCTTGCCGGCCGCGACCGCTTCGGCCATGGCGCCCCACGTCTCCTCGATGGGGACCTCGGGATCGACGCGGTGGAGCTGATAGAGGTCGACGTGGTCGGTGCCCAGGCGGCGCAGGCTGGCGTCGATGGCGGCACGGACATGCTCGGGTCGGCCGTTGGGCCTGACGACCGGGGAACCGCCCGGGCCGCCGGTGGGATCGACGGCCTCCAGGCCGACCTTGGTGGCGATCACCGCCCGGTCGCGCCGGTCGGCCAGGCTCCGGCCGACGAGTGACTCGTTGGTGTAAGGGCCGTAGACGTCGGCGGTGTCGATCAGGGTCACGCCCAGATCGAGTGCCTGATGGATGACGGAGAGGGAGGTGGCTTCGTCGCGTGGGGTGGCCATGTCGTAGGCGAAGGTCATTCCCATGGCGCCCAGACCGACGACGCCGACCTCAGGTCCGTTGGTGCCCAATGTGGTGGTACGCATGGTGTTTTTCCCTCGTGTTGGTTCTCGGTGCTCACGGCTCATGGACGGGAAGTGCCGGGCAGGGTCTGGCCTGGCGGTAGGGGAATGCCGAGGCGGTCAGCGTGTGGTGGTGGGGCGTGGTCGGCCGAGGTTTTCAGGCGCGGCCGAACCGGTCGTTCGGCGCCCTGCGGTGATCTGGTCCTGCAGGCATTCGAGGGCGGCGACGCAGATCTCCGAGAACGTGGGGAAGGGCTGGGATGGTGTCGCGCAGTGCGTCTGCGGGGGGACGTGGGCGCGATCCCCACGGTCGCCTGCTGCCGCCATGCCCGCTACGGGACCGAGTGCGTAGCCGTCAGTGTTGACGTATTCGTCACTGAGCGGTGTGAGGAAGCCGCTGCAGTGGGTGAAGCACGGGTGCGGGTGGGCGGTTCCGGTTCGCCGGGTCGGGGTCGGCGGCGACGGTCCTGCGCGCTCCCCTCGCCGGATCGCCCGCCGACCCGACGGGGGAGCCGCGCAGTCCGCAGCCGGGGACACCCAGGCGCAGGACGGGCCTGGAGGGTCTGTCCGCAGGGGGTGGCGGTCGCCGGGTGCGGTAGGCCCGCCTGCTCCCGAGAGCCGTCACCCCCGTACGGCCGGCATCACTGGTCCAGGCGCGAGACCTGGTAGTGGGCGATGTACCAGCCGTCCTCCAGATGCCTCGCCAGGACCGCGAGTTTGACGGCCACCGGTGCCCGGTCGGTGAAGGTGAACTCGGCGTCCAGGTAACCGAGGACGAGGTCGTCCGCGAACCGCCGGGTCTCGAGGACGCGGTAGGCGGCCTTCATGCCGAGCGGCTGGGAAGCGTAGTACTCGGCAACACTCGGTCTGCCTACGCCGTATGGGTGCAGCCCCTGGAACACGGCGTCCTCGGTGAAGCCCGCGGCCACATCCTTCGGCTCGTGGGCGTCGACGGCAGCCTTCCAGCGGTCGAGGACCTCGCGCAGAACCTGTTCGTCGTCCTTCGTCGTGCTGTTCATGACCTCTTCTTTGCTCGGTGGTCCGGCGGCTGCTCAGTGACCGGCGCTCATACCGCCGTCGACGTGCAGGATCTCGCCGGTGACGAACGGAGCCGTCTCCAGGAAGAGCACGGCGTCGACGATGTCGCTGGCCTCGCCCATCCGGCCGACCGGGTGCAGGGCGGCGAGGAAGTCGTGGGTTTCGTCCGGGTGCATGGGGGTCTTGATGGTGCCGGGCGAGACGGCGTTGACGCGGATGCCGCGGGTGGCGTACTCGATGGCGAGGGACTTGGTGGCGGACTGCAGGCCGCCCTTGGTCAGCGAGGCGAGGACGGAGGGGACGCGGGCGTCCGGGCTGTCGACCAGGCTGGTCGTGATGCTGACGATGTGACCGCCGCCCTGGGCGAGCAGCTGCGGGATGGCGAGCTGTGTGAGGTGGAAGAAGCCGTCGAGGTTGATGCCTGTCACGGCGGCGTAGTCCTCGGCCGTGTACTCCGTGAACGGCTTGGCGACGAAGATGCCCGCGTTGTTGACCAGGGTGTCGACACGGCCGAACTGCTGGACTGCGGCGGAGATGACGCGCTCCGCGGTTGCCGGGTCGGCGATGTCGCCCTGGACGGTCAGGACGTCGGCGTCGTCGACGGGCGCGATCGTGCGCGAGGTGGCGACGACGGCGTACCCGAGCTTGCGGTAGCCGTCGACGAGGGCGGCGCCGATGCCCTGGGACGCGCCGGTGACGACGGCGACCTTCTGGTTGGGCGTCTGGTTCTGAGTGCTCATGGTGACCTTCTTCGAATGACTGACCGGTACTAATCGACCGGTCGACTATTTGAAAGGTAGGTCGGGCCACCGACCTACGGAAGGATCTGCTTCCTACCGTATGGGAGGCGCAGGCTCCCAGTGCGGATCAGCCCGGGAGCGCGTGCGGATCGCCGGCGGGCAGCCAGGCATCCGGGGCTGCGATACCGAGGTCGCCGATGCCGTCGCAGAGGGCGTCGACGACGGCGAGGACCCCGGCACGGTTCTCGCTCTCGCGCCGGACCATGGACCAGGTCCAGTAGGGCTTCGGTGCGACGATCTCGCGGCGGACGAGGTCCGGGGGGAGCGGATTCGTCTGTCCCTTGGGCGAGTTGACGACGGGGCGGGTGCAGCGGCGCACGTGGTCGAAGAAGGCGGGGCCGGTGATCGCTCCGTCCGAGATATGTACCGTACGGGCGCCTGTGGCCCGTGCGAACTCCTCGCCGTACACGTTCCAGGATGCCCAGGAGGTGACGTCCTCGTCGATGAGGACATCGGTGTCACTGGCCGCCACGTCGGGTGCGGCGCTGCTGTCACCGCCCCTGGCGACGGCGTAGAGCCGGTCGGCGCCGATCAGGCGGGCCTGCAGCCCGAGCCGCTCGAGGTCCTCGCTGCGCACCCAGCACACGGCGAGGTCGAGGCTGCCGTCGGCGACCCGCGCGGCCTGGGTGTGGGAGGGGGCGACCCATGCGTCGATGTGCACCTGGGCCACCGCGGCCGTACGCGAAGTCAGGTCCGGAGGAAGCCAGTTGACGTAGCCGAGCCGTACGGCCTGGGAGCCGGACAGGCGGCCGGCCCGTTGTCTGAGGTCGTCGGCGCGGTCCAGCAGGGCGCGGGTGTGCGGGAGGAGGGCGGCTCCGGCCGGGGTGAGGGAGACCTTGCGGCGGTCACGGTCGAAGAGCCGGACACCAAGGTCCCTTTCGAGCGCCTTGATCTGCTGGGAGAGCGAGGGGCCCGCGATGAGGAGCCGTTCGGCGGCCCGGCCGAAGTTCAGTTCCTCGGCGACCGCGACGAAGTACCGAAGCTGACGGAGTTCCACACGCGCCATCGTACGCACGCTGGGAGGCTGCGCCTCTCAGCAGCGAGGCAGCCGGTCGTGGCATCGATGCAGGTGAAGCGCACAGGATGGGCTCACCAACGTCGAACGGAGTGCATCGTGCGAGAGTTCCTGGTCGAGATCACCACCACCGTTCCCGAGGGCACCGGGCAGGAGGAGGTCGACCGGCGGCGGGCCGCCGAGGCCGTCCGTGCGAGGGAGCTGGCGGCGACCGGCAATCTGGCCCGGCTGTGGCGTCCCGTGGGCGAGTTGCGCAGCATCGGCGTGTGGCGGGCCGCCGACGAGGAGGAGCTCCACGAGAAGGTGCTCGGCACCCTGCCGCTGCGCCCGTGGATGACCCTCACCGTCACCCCGCTCGAGTCGCACCCCAACGATCCCGGCCGCAACGACGGTACGAAGTGAGCGTCTCCTCACCCTGGACCCATGTCGCCCGGGCAGCTGCCGCGCTCGCGGCGGGCATGGGGATCGGGCGCTTCGTCTACACCCCGATCCTGCCCCTGATGCACGCCCAGGCGGGCCTGTCGGCCGGGGCCGGGGCGAGCCTGGCCACCGCCAACTACGTCGGCTATCTCGTCGGCGCACTCGCGGGCATCCTGGCCCCCGTACTGGTCCGGTCGCGCACCGTCCTGCGCGGGTCCCTGCTCCTGTTGACCGGCACGCTCGGTGCGATGCCCCTCACCCACAGCACCGCCGTGTGGGGCCTGCTGCGGCTGCTGGCCGGCCTGGCGAGCGCCCTGGTGTTCGTCGTGGCGGCCGGGTCCCTCCTGCACCACCTGCGGGCACACCCGCCGCACCTGTCAGGCTGGGCGTTCGGCGGGGTGGGCGGCGGCATCGCGCTGTCCGGTCTGCTGGTCCTGGTACTGCGGTCCGTCGCCGACTGGCGGGCCGCCTGGTGGGCCGCGGCCGCGCTCGCCGCGGTGCTCGCCGCCGCCTCGTGGAACCTGCCGCCGGAGGACGCGCCCGTCGCCCCCGCGGCCAGGAGCAGCACGAAGCCCCGCACGCACCGCTGGTTCGGTGCGCTGTTCGTCAGCTACACGCTGGAGGGCGTCGGCTACATCGTCGCCGGGACCTTCCTGGTCGCGGCGATCGGACAAGGTTCCCCCGGCCGGCTCGGCAGCGTCGCCTGGGTGCTCGTGGGCCTCGCCGCCGTGCCGTCCTCGGCGCTGTGGGCCCGGCTGGGGCGCCGCTGGTCACGTCCCGGACTGCTGCTCACCGCGCTCGTGGTCCAGGCGGCCGGCATCGCCCTGCCCGCCCTCGTCGGCGGTACGGCCGCGGCCCTCGGATCCGCGGTGCTGTTCGGCGCCACGTTCATCGGCGTCAGCACGCTCGCCCTGGCCACCGGAGCCCATCTGCAGTTCCCCCGCTCGGTCGCCCTGCTGACCGCCGGATACTCGGTCGGCCAGATCCTCGGCCCGCTGGTCGCCGCGCCGAGCCTCCACCATGGCTACCACCGGGCGCTGCTGCTGGCCGCCCTCGTGGTCCTCGCGGCCGCGGCAGCCGCCGCCGTACTGCGGATCGGCTTCCCGCACCACATGGCCGCAGCAGACCACACAGCACCCGTGCGACAGCGAGAATCGACCGAGGACGACGTGCCCGGCTCGGCCGGTCCTGACAGCACTCGTGGCGCACTCGGCCACCTGACGTGATGACGGTGTAGGCGCGCGGTCGGCGCACGAGTTAGGAGGCGAGGTACCAGTGCAGGCCGGGGTGTCCGTAGGGCAGTGTCTCCCGGCCGTCGGCGGGTAAGGCGCGTAGGCCTCCGTGGGTTACTGGGAGGGGTGCCGATGACGCCGTAGAGCGGGGCGCTCTGGGCGAGGAATACGGTGGGTCGACCCTGGAGTTGCGGGCACTGCTCGGCCGCAGTTTGGGCGTGCGCGGGGCAGACGGGCCCTGGGCAGTACGCACGACCACGTCGACGGGGTGTGGTTCATCTGGTCCGGCGAGGAAGAGGTAGCCGCGGTCGGTGCGGGCGGGTGGGGCGCAGATCTGGCAGCGCAGTTGTTCCATGCATTCGCGCTGCCGGGAGGGGTGGACCATGCGCCAGTGTGGCCGCCCGTGTGAGTGGGCCGTTGGTGGCGGTGTGCGCAATTGTGGCAGGGCTCGCGGTCAGGGTTGGCGGTGCGTCAGTCGGAGCGGAAGCCGGACCACCTATGGTCGCCCCACCGGGTCACAATGGCAGGGGGAATATCGCGCTCAGTCTCGGCAGCCTGCGTGCTGCCTCGTTCTCGCACCTGACGTCCCACCGCTCACCGAGCGGTCCGGCGTTGTCGCCTCCGTCGCCTTGCACGGCGTCAAGAGCTTCGTAGAAGCCTTCGCCGCATTCGTCGTCCACGCCAGTCAGGATCCCGTACGCCTCCATGGCGACGTAGTCGAGCGACTCCCACCCGGGCCAGTCGTCGTGCCATACGTCCCGCGGACGGCTCACCAGGGCCTGGATTTCCGGGGTGACGGCCAGGCTATCGGGATCAGCCACCGCGTGAGTGAAGGCTTCCCGGCCGAGTCCCACCATCCACAGGCCGAAGGAGCAGAACCCGTCATCCGAACACCAGCCACCAAGGATGCGGTCCGCGGCTGCCCACAGATCCCACGTGAACGCCCTGTGCGTCACCTCGTCCAAGCACACCTGGAACTGCACGACCTCAGCCGACGACCTCCGCGACAGTGCGTCCCGTAGCCACGCGAGCCGTTCGTCCGGGGTCTGTGCCTGGCGCCGACATTCCCCGATGAGCTCCCAGAAGGAATCAATGTCCACAGCGGCACTGTGCCAGGCACCTCTGACAACGCATGGTCGACGGACTATGTTCGAGCGGTGGAGAATCCGGAGATCATCATCCGACTTACCCAGGATGAGGCGCTGGTCCTGTCGGACTGGCTGGAGCAGGTGCAGATGACGAATCTCAGTCGTCTCGTCGGCGATGCGGCGGTCTGGGCGCCCCTTCACCGCATTGCCGGAACGCTCGACAAGTCGCTGCCAGGGATCTTTGCGGCGGACTACGCCGAACGTCTGGAAGCGGCCCGCAGCAGGCTTCGTCCAACGCTGGACGACAGCGTCAGTGACGAGGAGGGAGCGGACGCATGAAGCCCCTCTCGGAGATGACCGAGCGCGCGTACTTCGTCGGCATCGGTCAACGTCCCGGTATGTTCCTCGGCAAGACCTCCTTCCACATGCTGACTGCGTTCCTGACCGGCCATGTGTGGCCGGTTGCGTGGTTTTCCCACGCTCGTGGTGGCGTAATTCCCCAGGTGCTCGGCCTGCTTGGGCGCCGCGATGTGGCCCAGGGCAGGACGTTCAGGCGGTGATCAGGGACGGGTCACCGACGGCGGAGACGACGTCGGACAGCGTTGTGAGGAACGGCCCCGGCCAACTGTCCTCGCGGGCGTGCGCGTCGTTGTCTGCCCAGTCGCTGGCCCGCAGCATGACCGCGGTCATCCCTTGCCCGGCTGCGCCGCTCAGCTCGTCGCCGCCGCCGTCACCGACGTAGAGGCACTCACTGGTCGGCGTTTCCAGTGCCCTGGCGACCTGACGGAACAGCTCCGGATCCGGCTTCCTGCGGCCTTCCTGGCAGGACAGCACGACCGCATCGACCAGGGGAGCGATGGCCAGCGTCGGCCAGGTCTCCGCAAGCTCGATCGTGCAGTCGCTCAGGACCCCGAGCCGAAGGCCGCGGCTGCGAAGCTGCTCCAAGGTGTCGAGTGCGTCGTCGCGGAAGACGAACAGCTCCCGCTGGGAGGCGAGCCTGGCTGCCGTGGCCGCGGCCAGCGCATCGTCGTCCGGGTTGATCCCGCAGCGCTGGGCCAGTGTGCGGATCGTCTGAGACAGATCGCCCAGGTCTCCCGTGGCTCGCTCCGGGAAGGACTCGTCCAGTGCTCGGCGCCATTGCTGCATCGGAATCCCGAGCGGGGACGCGCTGCGGGCTGCGTGTTCGTCCCAGATCCCGGCAGGGGTGCTCGGAGTCAGCGTGCCGAAGAAGTCGAAGATCACAGCGGAGATGGACATGGCCGGGACTCTATCGGCCCTGCGGTTCCGGCCGCTGTGGAATCGATCTTCAAGCGGAGAAGCGGCACCGATCGCTGCGCTGCGGGCGTGTGTGATGACGCCCTGGGCAAATGGGACGTGGGCTTAGCGGTTCCCGCCGGAGATGAGTGGGTCGCTTGCCGCAGCCGGAGGAGACGGCTACCCCTTTGCCCGCGCTGGGTTGATGCTCGACGGCCGTTCCCGCATCGGATGAGAAAACCTGTTGGCCGGCTGTCGATGGCCTGCGAAGATGCGTCTGTTTGCCAGGCGGAGGACATTTGTTCGTTTTCGTGTGTGCGGGATGCGGCGCTGAGTTGACCACTTCGCTCTCCCAGGTCTCGCTGCCCGTCCATGCCCGTCAGAGGTACGGGAACGGGGCCCAGCTTCCGGTGCTCATGGAGTCCGGGACGTTTGCCGTGGATCCGGACTCCTGGGGAGGGCCGTGGCGGAGGTGGGACGAGATCGATCCGGTCGAGGCGGAGGCACGCGGCATCTGTGCGCCGGTCTACGCCCTGTCCGACAGCACGCCCGGGGCGAGTGTCATCGCGCCCGGTGATATCCGTGGAACCCGGCTGATTCCTGAGAAACGCGGCGGTGCTTGCTGCGGCCTCGACGGAGCCGACGGGCCCAACATGGCCTGCCAGGCATGCGACCTTCCCGTGGCGACCAGGGTCGACGACTGCTCGCTCTGGCAGACAGTGCGGCTCAACCCGGACGTCGTGCACCGCGTGCCCGTTGACGGTATCCATGCTGCGCCCCTCTCCTGGTCGGAGCTGACAGAGCAGGGGGAGAAGACGCCTCCGTTCGAGCCGATCGCCACCTGGGGAGGACGGCTGGGGCCGAACCACTACTGGTCGTGGAGCCCGCACTGGGAGGCAGCAGCCGGCCACGCGCTCGCCCATCTGCTGGTCGCCTCCCAAGGGCAGCCTGTGAAGGTCCCCGGCGGTCTGACCACAGACATGTTCCAACGCGCGCTCGACGCCCTGCTGCCCGCAGGCACCCCGAAGCGGCGCGCCGTCCTGGCCGGACCAGGACAGCCTTCCCCAGACGCGCATTTCGACATCCTCCTCGTGCCGGTCCACCCCCAGACAGGCCAGACCTGGACCCCCGCCAGTCTGGCTGCGTCGGCACATCTGGTGCCCCTGCCGCTCGGAGTGTGGCTGTGGCTGGTCTCTCCCCAGCCCTATTTGCCGGTCCCCGCGTCAGGCCGCATACCCCAAGATGTACTCCGCGACGACCCCCTCCCACTGCTTCCCAACTACCTGTTCCGGGCCGACCGGGGAACGTTGCAACACACCTTGGCCCGGCTACCAGCCGTGGGGGGGGGGGGGGGGGGCGGGCGGGGGGGGGAACTAAGCACCGGGGCCCTCGCCGGCGACAGGAAAGGCGGGGGAAAAGGGCAGGGGGTGTTAGGGTGTGTGTTT
>NZ_JBEOWS010000220.1:0-16480 GCF_040296125.1 Streptomyces sp. NPDC002265
GGACACCGGCCGCCCTTCGCGTTCACCCGGCCGGGGGCCGGGGCTACTGCTGCGGCGGCTGGGGCTGCTGCGGGTAACCGGGCTGCTGCGGATACGGCTGCCCGGGCTGCTGGGGGTGGCCCTGCGGCGGATACGGCTGACCGGCGGGCGGATAGGGCTGCTGCCCCGGCTGCCCCGGTTGCGCGGGCTGTGCGGGCGGCCGGCCCGGCTGTGCATAGGACTGTCCCGGCTGCGCGGGCGGCTGCCCCGGCTGCGCGGGCTGCTGCCCCGGCTGCGCATAAGGCTGGCCGGGCTGTGCGGGCTGTGCGGGCTGGCCGGGCTGTGCGTACGGCTGTCCGGGCTGAGGGTAGGGCTGACCTGCGTACGGCTGGCCCGGCTGCTGGCCGTAGGGCTGACCCGGGTACGGCTGCCCCGGCATCGGCGGTGCGGCCACGGGCGGCGGGTTGCCGTCCGAGGTCCACAGCCCGTGCATCTGCTGATGCCGTACGAAGTCCTCGGCGACCATCGCCGCGAGGTGGAAGTACGACTCGCGCACCTTGGGACGCATCATGTCGAGGTCGACCTCGGCACCGGCGGCGAGGTGCTCGTCGAACGGGACGACGACGACACCGCGGCAGCGCGTCTCGAAGTGGCTGACGATGTCGTCCACCTTGATCATCTTGCCGGTGTCCCGCACCCCGGAGATGACGGTGAGGGAGCGCGAGACCAGGTCGGCGTACCCGTGCGCCGACAGCCAGTCCAGCGTCGTACTGGCGCTGCTCGCGCCGTCCACGGACGGCGTCGAGATGATGATGAGCTGGTCGGCGAGGTCGAGCACACCGCGCATGGCGCTGTACAGCAGACCGGTGCCGGAGTCGGTGAGGATGATCGGGTACTGCTTCCCGAGCACGTCTATCGCGCGCCGGTAGTCCTCGTCGTTGAACGTCGTCGACACCGCCGGGTCGACGTCGTTGGCGATGATCTCCAGCCCGGAGGGGGCCTGGGAGGTGAACCGCCGGATGTCCATGTACGAGTTGAGGTACGGGATCGCCTGGACGAGGTCGCGGATGGTCGCCCCGGTCTCCCGCCGCACGCGTCGGCCGAGGGTGCCGGCGTCCGGGTTCGCGTCGATCGCGAGGATCTTGTCCTGTCGCTCGGTGGCGAGCGTGGCACCCAGCGCGGTGGTCGTGGTGGTCTTGCCGACACCGCCCTTGAGGCTGATGACGGCGATCCGGTAGCAGGACAGCACGGGCGTCCGGATGAGGTCGAGCTTCCGCTGCCGTTCGGCCTCCTCCCGCTTGCCACCGAGCTTGAACCGCCCGCCGGTTGCGGCCGGCCGTCCGCTCTTGGCCTTCTGCCGCTTGTTGTTGAGCAGCCGGTCCGACGACAGTTCCACGGCCGCGGTGTAACCGAGCGGCGCGGCACCGGGGTTGGTCGGCTGCCGCTGGTCGTGCTGCATGGGCTGCGGCCAGGCGGAACCGGCCCGGGGGTCCACGGGAGGCTGCTGCGGCTGCGGCTGTTGCTGGGCCTGCTGCGGGTGCTGGGGGTACGCCTGCGGGTGCTGCGGCGCCTGGGGCGCCTGAGGAGGCTGAGGCGACTGGGGCATCTGAGGCGGCTGAACACCCTGCGGCGGCTGCGGTGCCTGCGGCTGCTGCGGGGGCTGCGTCGTCTGCGGAGTGAAGCCGTGCGGAGCCGCCTGCGGGCCCTGCGCCTGCTGCGGCTGCCCCTGTGGGGCGGGCGGCTGGGGGAATCCGTAACCGCCGGGCTGCGGGAGGGGATACCCGCCGGGCGCCTGCGGCGGGGTGGGGGCGCCGCCCTGGTGGGGGAAGCCGTAGCCGTCCTGGGGACCGGGTGCCGCGGGCGCGGGGGCGCCTTGGTGGGGGAAGCCGTAGCCCGGGGCGGGGTGCGGCGTCGCGTCCACCGATGCCTGCGGTGCGGGCTCCGGCCGGGGGCCCGGTACCGGCGGGAGGTGCTGGCCGGGGGCGGGAGCCGGGGCCGGGACGGGAGCGGCACCGGGGTGCGGGAAGCCGTATCCGGCAGGCGGGTTGGGGGCGGCCGGGGCGGGGGCCTCGCCCTGCTGCGGGAAGCCGTAACCGCTCTGCGGGGCAGGCGTGCCCCAGGCGGCGGGTGCGGGCTCGGGCGCCTGCGGCTGGAACGGCGGCTGGGCCGTCGGCGCGGCCGGCTGAGGCTCGGGCTGGGCCGGGGGCTGCGTGGGCCACTGGGCCGCGGCGGCCGGGGCAGCGGGCTGGTACGTCGGCGGCAGCGGGGGCAGCCCGCCCTGCGGCGCAGGCGGGGGTGTCCAGGCGGGGGGAGCGTCCTGCGGCGCGCCGGCCGGACCCGGAACGGCGTCCTGCGGCTCGTCCGCCACGGCCTCGGAAGGCACGGCGTCCATGGGCTCGACGTCCGTGGGAACGGCGCTGACGGGTGTGACGTCCGAGGGAGCGGCGTCCACGGGCGTGACGTCTGTGGGAGTGGTGGCGTCCACGGGCTCGACGTCCGTGTTGACGGCATCCGCGTCCACGGCATCCGCGTCCACGGCATCTGCGCCCACGGCATCCGCGTCCACGACATCTGCGCCCACTACGTCCGCGTCCACTGCGTCCGCGTCCGTGGGTTCGGTGGTGTCGGTGTCGCTTTCCGCAGCGACCGCTTCGGCGTCCGGAGACACCGCGTCAACGTCCTCCGCGGTGACCTCGGCAGCCGCCTCCTCAGGCTCGGCGGCGTCCGAAGGCGCCAGGGACTCGCCCTCGCGGTCCTCCTCGCCGTCCTCCTCGACGGACACGTCCTCGGCGTCGGCCGACTCCTCGGCGTCCGCCGACTCCGGGGCGTCGGCCACCGCACCGGCCGCCTCGGCGGCCTCCGGCTCGGCCGCGGCCCGGACCTCGGTCTCGGAGGCCGGCTCCGGGTCCGCGGGCGGCACGGATCCGTCGGCACCGGGGCTCTCGGCCCCTGCTTCCCGCGTTTCCTGCGCTTCCCGGTCCCCTTGCTGCTCGGCGGCAGCCTCGGCGGCCCGCTCCGCGATCTCCCGCTGCAGAGCGACGGCGGAGAACCGCATGGTGGCGCCGCTCTCCAGGTCGCCGCTGCCGGGGTCACCGCCCTCGGCAACGGAGGCGGCAGGCGCTGCAGGAGCGCCGAGCGCGGCGGGTACGGCAGGCACCGCAGGCACCGCAGGCGCGGGCGGAGCCGCGGGAGGTTCAGGGGTGGGCGACGCCGGGGCGGCCAGACCGGTGCCCCACGGGCTGTTGAACCCGCCCACGGGAATGTTCGGCACGGCCGTCGGCGACGCGCCGGCCACCGGGGGAGCAGGGGGCGCCGGGGGAGACGCGGGCGCCGAGGGCACAGGCGGAACCGAGGGCTCGAACCCGCTGCCGACCGGAAGGCGCGGCACGGCGACCGGACCGCCGGTGGGCGGCGCGGGCGGCCGGGGCGCGGCGAACGGCGCCCCGGGAGCGGGCGCCTGCGGCGGCGCGAAGGGAGCCCCGGACGGCTGTGTGGCATGGGCGGGCGGCGTGAGCCCCGGCAGCGGCGCCCCCGAGGGCCCCGACGGGAACGGCGCCCCCGCAACTCCAGGCGCTCCCGGGGTCATAGGCCCGGTCTGCGGGGCGGGGCCGCCCTGCGCCCCCGGCGCGGCCGCGCCGGTACCGGCCGCCGTACCACCGGCGCCGTCATCCGGACCCGTGGCGGGCGTCGAGCCCGAACTTCCCGCCGCGTTCTGCGTGTACCAGGCGGGTGGCGCGTAGTCGAGGGTGAACTCGCCCGTCATCTCGATGTCGGACTCGACGTCGGGCTGGTCATCGCCGGGTGTGGCCCAGCCCCCGCGGATCCCGTCCCGATCGCTGCTCACAGTTCCTCCTGGTGTGGTCGAGCACCCTCATGCCGTGCCGGGGCGACCATTTCTCGTCGTCCGAAGTCGTTCGAGGTCGTCCGATCAACCGGCTCCCCCTGGGACGCCGATGCCCGGTCCACGGGTTCTGGCATCGCGCCCGGTCCCAGCCTAATCACCGCAGGCCCCACCCCGGCAGGTCCGTCCGCCCCTGAGCGCCTGTCCACTGCGTCACAGCCTGCCCGGAAGTGCCGTACACGGCACGCATATTGGTGAACAAACCACATGACATTCATGAACAAGTGGGACAGAACGTGGAGGGAGTTGACCGATTCGGGGCCGTCAATCGGCGTACGCCGTAAGCGCATTGGCCAACACGGCATGAAGAAGGGGCGGCACGCGTGCGTGCCGCCCCTTCCTCGCCCTCGTATTCCTCTTCTTCGTACCGCCGAGTCGGCCGCCGAACCGGCGATCCGCTCACTCCACGTCGGGACCGCCGTCGTGACCGCTGCCGTGACCGTTGTCGGGACCGCTGCCGAGGCCGCCGTCGTGCGGCGCCGGCTCCAGGTCGAACTCGCCGTCCCGCGCGCCGAGCACGAAGGCCCGCCACTCCGCCTCCGTGTAGCGCAGCACCGTGCCGGGGTCGAGGGACGACCGCATGGCCACCGCGCCGGCCGGGAGGTACGCGATCTCGACCCGCTCCTCGTGCTCCCCGGTGCCCGGTGCGCCGAGCCACTCGACGTCCGAGATGTCGAGCGCGTAGAGCTCGTCCCGCTCCCGCTCCTTGCGCGCCTTGACGTCCGCGCTCAGTTCCTCCGCCATGGTCAAGCGACCCCTTCCCGACGTGCGGATGATCCCGGCGTTCACCCTAGTGGCCGACGGGTCGCCGACCGGGTGGTTCGGGGACCCCGGCCGAGTGGGCCCTGTACTGCTGGTACTGTGGACGACGGCCGTTTGTGTACGCGCCCGCGGAGCATCGCTCTGAAGGCCGCGCCCAGCGGATCCCCGCCTCCCGAGTAACGGAAGCTCCCCTGAGAAGTGGACCAGGGGCACTCGGTGGCTACTCAGAGACTACGAGGAGTAAGCGTGTCGCTCGACGCCGCTACGAAGAAGCAGATCATCAGCGAGTTCGGTACCAAGGAGGGCGACACCGGCTCCCCCGAGGTCCAGGTCGCCATGCTGTCCCGCCGGATCTCGGACCTGACCGAGCACCTCAAGGCCCACAAGCACGACCACCACTCCCGTCGTGGTCTGCTGATCCTGGTCGGTCAGCGCCGCCGCCTGCTGCAGTACCTGGCCAAGAAGGACATCCAGCGCTTCCGTGCGCTGGTCGACCGCCTCGGCATCCGCCGTGGTGCTGCGGGCGCCAAGTAAGACGCCATGAGGGGAGCGGTTCCCGAAGTGCTCGGGGCCGCTCCCCTTTGCCGTACATACGGAAACGTGCGGAGTGTCGCCGGCGCTTTGTAGTGTGGTAGCACAACGCAATACGTACGACACCGTGTGATAGGCCCTACCCGTACCGGGTATCGCGTGATCACACACACCGAACGAGGAGAAGCGCACCTCGCCGCCGCCGGTCCTCGGTAGTGGCGCCCGGGGGGAAGCGAGCCCCGGGTGCTTCGATCGAAGACCGGCCAGCACCGCACGGAGTGCTTCTCCGCCACCGTCCCCCCGCCACACGGGCGAGGCGGGACGAAGACGAGGAGAAAACGCTAGTGGAGAACGAGACCCACTACGCCGAGGCCGTCATCGACAATGGCGCCTTCGGCACCCGCACCATCCGCTTCGAGACGGGCCGCCTGGCCAAGCAGGCCGCCGGCTCCGCAGTGGCGTACCTGGACGACGACACCATGGTGCTGTCGGCCACCACCGCCTCCAAGAACCCCAAGGACCAGCTCGACTTCTTCCCCCTGACGGTGGACGTCGAGGAGCGGATGTACGCCGCCGGCAAGATCCCCGGCAGCTTCTTCCGCCGTGAGGGCCGTCCCTCCGAGGACGCCATCCTCACCTGCCGCCTCATCGACCGTCCGCTGCGCCCGTCCTTCAAGAAGGGCCTGCGCAACGAGATCCAGGTCGTCGCCACGATCATGGCGCTCAACCCCGACCACCTGTACGACGTCGTGGCGATCAACGCCGCGTCCGCGTCCACGCAGCTGGCCGGTCTGCCCTTCTCCGGCCCGGTCGGCGGCGTCCGCGTCGCGCTGATCAACGGCCAGTGGGTCGCGTTCCCGACGCACACCGAGCTCGAGGACGCCGTCTTCGACATGGTCGTCGCCGGTCGCGTCCTGGAGGACGGCGACGTCGCGATCATGATGGTCGAGGCCGAGGCCACCGAGAAGACGATCCAGCTGGTCAAGGGTGGCGCCGAGGCGCCGACCGAGGAGGTCGTGGCCGCCGGCCTCGACGCCGCGAAGCCCTTCATCAAGGTCCTGTGCAAGGCGCAGTCGGACCTCGCCGCCAAGGCCGCCAAGCCGACCGCCGAGTTCCCGATCTTCCTGGACTACCAGGACGACGTCCTCGAGGCGCTCACCGCCGCCGTCCGCCCCGAGCTGGCCGCCGCGCTGACCATCGCGGGCAAGCAGGACCGCGAGGCCGAGCTGGACCGCGTCAAGACGCTCGCCGCCGAGAAGCTCCTGCCGGAGTTCGAGGGCCGCGAGAAGGAGATCTCCGCCGCGTACCGCTCGCTGACCAAGTCCCTGGTCCGTGAGCGCGTCATCAAGGAGAAGAAGCGCATCGACGGCCGCGGCGTCACGGACATCCGTACGCTCGCCGCCGAGGTCGAGGCCATCCCGCGCGTGCACGGCTCGGCGCTGTTCGAGCGTGGCGAGACCCAGATCCTGGGCGTCACCACCCTCAACATGCTCCGGATGGAGCAGCAGCTGGACACCCTTTCCCCGGTGACCCGCAAGCGCTACATGCACAACTACAACTTCCCGCCGTACTCCGTCGGCGAGACCGGCCGCGTCGGCTCCCCCAAGCGCCGCGAGATCGGCCACGGCGCTCTCGCCGAGCGCGCCATCGTGCCGGTGCTGCCGACGCGCGAGGAGTTCCCGTACGCGATCCGTCAGGTGTCCGAGGCCCTCGGCTCCAACGGCTCGACGTCCATGGGTTCGGTCTGCGCCTCCACCATGTCGCTGCTGAACGCCGGTGTGCCGCTGAAGGCCCCGGTCGCCGGTATCGCCATGGGCCTGATCTCCCAGGAGATCAACGGCGAGACGCACTACGTCGCCCTCACCGACATCCTCGGTGCGGAGGACGCCTTCGGCGACATGGACTTCAAGGTCGCCGGCACCAAGGAGTTCGTGACCGCCCTCCAGCTCGACACCAAGCTGGACGGCATCCCGGCCTCCGTCCTGGCCGCGGCCCTCAAGCAGGCCCGTGACGCCCGCCTCCACATCCTCGACGTGATGATGGAAGCGATCGACACGCCGGACGAGATGTCCCCGAACGCCCCGCGGATCATCACCGTCAAGATCCCCGTGGACAAGATCGGCGAGGTCATCGGCCCCAAGGGCAAGATGATCAACCAGATCCAGGAGGACACCGGCGCCGAGATCACGATCGAGGACGACGGCACCATCTACATCGGTGCCGCCGACGGCCCGGCCGCCGAGGCCGCCCGCGCCACGATCAACGGCATCGCCAACCCGACCATGCCGGAGGTCGGCGAGCGCTACCTGGGTACGGTCGTCAAGACCACCACCTTCGGCGCGTTCGTCTCGCTGCTCCCGGGCAAGGACGGTCTGCTGCACATCTCGCAGATCCGCAAGCTCGCCGGCGGCAAGCGCGTGGAGAACGTCGAGGACGTCGTCGGCGTGGGCCAGAAGGTCCAGGTCGAGATCGCCGAGATCGACTCCCGCGGCAAGCTCTCCCTCATCCCCGTGATCGAGGGCGAAGGCGACGACGAGACGAAGGACGCTGCGGCCGACAGCAGCTCCGCTGCGGACGACAAGTGACGTCGAGCAGCCCCACGGCGACGGCCCGCACCTCTTCGGAGGCGCGGGCCGTTGCCCGTACCCAAACCCTCATCAAGGGCACCGGCGGCATCGGCACGGTCCGCAAGACCACCCTCCCCGGCGGCCTGCGCATCGTCACCGAGACCCTGCCCTCGGTCCGCTCGGCGACCTTCGGCATCTGGGCGCACGTCGGCTCCCGCGACGAGACCCCGGCCCTGAACGGCGCCACGCACTACCTGGAGCACCTGCTCTTCAAGGGCACGTCGCGCCGCAGCGCGCTGGACATCTCCTCCGCCATCGACGCGGTCGGCGGCGAGATGAACGCGTTCACGGCCAAGGAGTACACGTGCTACTACGCGCGCGTGCTCGACACCGATCTGCCTCTGGCCATCGACATCGTCTGCGACATGCTGACCGGTTCCCTCATCCTCGAGGACGACGTCAACGTCGAGCGCGGCGCGATCCTCGAGGAGATCGCGATGACCGAGGACGACCCGGGCGACTGCGTGCACGACCTGTTCGCGCACACGATGTTCGGCGACAACCCCCTCGGCCGCCCGGTCCTCGGCACGGTCGACACGGTCAACGCCCTGACCGCCGACCGCATCCGCCGCTTCTACAAGAAGCACTACGACCCCACCCACCTGGTGGTCGCGGCCGCGGGCAATATCGACCACAACAAGGTCGTACGACAGGTGCGTGCCGCGTTCGAGAAGGCGGGCGCCTTCCGCAGCCAGGACGCCACGCCCATCGCCCCCCGCGACGGCCGGCGCACCATCCGCACCGCGGGCCGCGTCGAACTGCTCGGCCGCAAGACGGAGCAGGCGCACGTCGTCCTCGGCATGCCGGGCCTGGCCCGCACCGACGACCGCCGCTGGGCCCTCGGCGTGCTGAACACCGCCCTCGGCGGCGGCATGTCCTCCCGGCTCTTCCAGGAGGTCCGCGAGAAGCGCGGCCTGGCCTACAGCGTGTACTCGTACACCTCGGGCTTCGCCGACTGCGGCCTGTTCGGCGTGTACGCGGGCTGCCGCCCGAGCCAGGTGCACGACGTGCTGAAGATCTGCCGCGACGAACTCGACCACGTCGCCGAGCACGGCCTGTCCGACGAGGAGATCGGCCGCGCGGTCGGCCAGCTCCAGGGCTCCACGGTCCTCGGCCTGGAGGACACGGGCGCGCTGATGAACCGTATCGGCAAGAGCGAACTGTGCTGGGGCGAGCAGATGTCCGTCGACGACATGCTGGCCCGGATAGCGGCCGTGACCCCGGACGAGGTCCGTTCGGTCGCCCGCGAGATCCTGGGACAGCGCCCGTCGCTGTCGGTCATCGGCCCGCTGAAGGACAAGCAGGCCGCCCGGCTGAACGACGCCGTCGCCTGAGCCCCTCGGCCGGCCCCATCCCCTTCGGTAAGGAAGCAAGACAGATGAGCAAGCTGCGCGTGGCGGTCCTCGGTGCCAAGGGCCGCATCGGCTCCGAGGCGGTACGGGCGATCGAGGCCGCCGAGGACCTGGAGCTGGTCGCCGCCCTCGGCCGGGGCGACCGGCTGGAGACGCTGACGGAGACCGGCGCCCAGGCCGTGGTCGAGCTGACCACCCCCGACTCGGTGATGGACAACCTCGACTTCTGCGTCCGCCACGGCATCCACGCCGTGGTCGGCACGACCGGCTGGAACGAGGACCGCCTCGCACGGCTGAACGGCTGGCTGGCCGAGTCACCCGCGACCGGCGTGCTCATCGCGCCGAACTTCTCCATCGGCGCCGTCCTGACCATGAAGTTCGCGCAGATCGCCGCGCCGTACTTCGAGTCGGTCGAGGTGATCGAACTGCACCACCCGAACAAGGTGGACGCGCCGTCCGGCACCGCCGCCCGCACCGCGCAGCTCATCGCCGAGGCGCGGGCCAGGGCCGGCTCCGCCCCGGCCCCGGACGCCACCGCCACGGCGCTGGACGGGGCCCGCGGCGCGAACGTCGACGGGGTGCCGGTGCACTCGGTCCGGCTGCGCGGTCTGCTGGCCCACCAGGAGGTCCTGCTCGGCGGTGAGGGCGAGACCCTCACCGTCCGCCACGACTCACTGCACCACAGCAGCTTCATGCCGGGCATCCTGCTGGGCGTGCGCCGCGTCGTGACCACTCCGGGCCTCACCTTCGGCCTGGAACACTTCCTGGACCTCGGCTGAGCACGGACGCCGACGACATCATGCGCGCGAAGCTCACCTACGCCGTCACGGCCGCCGTCCTGGTCTTCTACTTCGTCCTGGTCGGCAGTCGCGGCGTCATGCTCATCCAGTCGGGCACGCTCCTGACCGTCACCTTCGGCGTGGCGGTCCTGATCCTGCCCGTCATCGGCCTGTGGTTCCTGTGGAAGAACACCCAGTTCGTCCGCAGGGCCAACCGGCTCGCCGCCGAACTCGACGCCGAGGGCGGCCTGCCCGTCGACGAACTCCGGCGCACCCCGGACGGCCGGATCGACCGGGACTCGGCCGACGAGGTCTTCGCCCGGCGCAAGGCCGAGACGGAGGCCGCCCCCGACGACTGGCGCAGCTGGTTCCGGCTCGCCGTCGCCTACCACGACGCCCGCGACACCCCGAGGGCCCGCAAGGCGATGCAGCGGGCGATCGCGCTGCACGGGTAGCCGCCGGCACCGGGAACACGGCGAACGAAAAATCGCGGTGGTCCGTGGGGACCACCGCGATTGGTCGCGACCACCGCCGCGACGGCGGGCTCAGTCGCGGTGCGCGTACTCGTCGGCCCACACCTCGATGGTGTCCGCGGCCCGGTCGAATCCCTCGGGACGGGCCAGGAAGTCCGCGCTGTGCGTGGTGAGCAGCGGCGGCAGGTCCTGGGCCGCACGATCCTTGCGGACGAGGATCAGGGCCTGTCCCTGCACGGTCCGGGGCAGCCCTAGCCAGCGCACCGGCTGCTGCACCGTGCGCACGGCGACGACCCGCTTCCAGGGCACCGTGCGCGTGACGAGGAAGCTCACGTGCCGCAGCCCGGCGGCGCTCACCCACACGCCGACGCGCAGCATCCGCAGCGACGAGGCGATGATGAGCAGCGCCAGGCCGAACACGGCAGCGGCGGCGGACGGCGAGTCGGTCAGGGCGATGATGACCGCCGCGAACAGCACGTACGAGGCGAGCAGCAGGCACAGCGCGGCCGCCCCCACACGCCACGGACCGGGCCGGTAGGGCCGCCGCCAACGGTCGCGGTCGTCGTACGGCAGCGTGCTGTCGTCGGTCGCCTCGAAGGTGCGGTCGGCCGTCAGGAAGGGCAGGGGCACGGCTGGTCCTCACTCATTCCATGCATGGGCTGTGCCCGGTGAGGCTATCCGCCTGTCTGTTCGCTCACCACCCGCGGGGGTCCAAGGGGGTGCCGGCGGCCCCTTCCGGCGGCCGGGGGAGGCTCAGCGCCCGTCGGACGCCTGCGACTGCTGGGTGCCCGTCGTGGAGTGGTCCAGCGTCAGGGCGGGCATGCCGATCAGCAGGGCGCCCACGAGCCCGGCGACGACCGTGAGGCCCAGCAGCCAGCGCCCGGCTATCTGACCGGCGGACGCCCGCTCACCGGGCGGCGGAGCGACGTTGCTGCGGAACCTGTCGGCTTCGGCAAGGAAGTCGAACGGGACGGGCTCACGCCGACTGGACATGGCTGCTGCTTCTCCTCTGGGGACGATCTGCGGACGATACGGATCGAACGCACGACTGTTTTCAATACAGACGAGCGAGTGTCCCCCAAGGTGCCCGGTTTCGCCGAATTGGCAGAAGTTCACCGAAGATGTCGCGGCCCGGCACCGTACGCCCGATGTCAGTGCCGGGCCGTAAAGTGGGCGCCGCCCGAGTGAAGTGATGGAAGGATCCGCCGAGCCGTGACCGACACCCCCGCCGACGACCTCAAGCCCAGCTTCCGCAGCGATGTCACCGTCGAGCTGGTCAAGCACAGCGCGGCCGACTCGGACGTCCTGTGGGCCGCCCGTGTCTCCACCGCCGGCGAGCAGTCCCTGGAAGAGCTCACCAAGGACCCGGAGCGCTCCAAGGGCCTGATCAACTATCTGATGCGGGACCGGCACGGCAGCCCCTTCGAGCACAACTCGATGACCTTCTTCATCAGCGCCCCGATCTTCGTCTTCCGCGAGTTCATGCGCCACCGGGTGGGCTGGTGCGTCTCCGGGGACACCGAGATCACCCTGGAGAGCGAGGCCGGGAACCTCCGTCGACGTTCCATCGCCGAGCTGTACAAGCTCTGGCATCTGGGGGTGGAGGACCACCTTCCGCATTCGGCCGGCGGCGTCACCTGGCACAGCCGGGCCGGCAAGTGGATGGCCCAGGTGCGCCGTGGCGAGACCAACCACTACCTGGGCCTGTACGAGAACCGGGAGGCCGCGGAGTCCGCGGTGGCCGAGTTCCGCGAGCAGAATCCCAGCACCCGCCTGCGCAAGCTGGAGTCGGTCCGGCGCAACCACGTCCGGTGCTACGACGAGGAGACCCTGCTCGCCCAGCGCGCCAGGATCGTCGACGTGATCGAGTCGGGCGTCAAGCAGCTCATCAAGATCACTACCCAGTCGGGCAAGACGCTGCGCTGCACGGTCGACCACGCCGTGTTCACCCCGGAGGGCTGGGTCAAGGCCGGTGAGCTCGTGGTCGGCGACTCCGTCATGGTCGGCGGAACGGCCCCCAGGTCTTCCGAGCGACTCGTTCCGCCGAGCCTGCGCCGCGGCATCGGGGTGTGGACCTCCATGCAGCGGGAGCGGCTGATCGAGGAGACCGACACCTGCCACCTCTGCGGCGGGGAATTCCCGCGCGCCGAACTCGCCCTCGACCATGTCGTCCCGGTCGCGGGCGACCTCACCAGGGCGCTGGACGAGACGAACCTCGCCCCGGCCTGCGAGCCCTGTCACACCGCCAAGAGCGGCGGCGAGCAGGCGCTGGCCCGACGCGAGGGCAAGATCGCCAAGGCGGTCCCGGACCCGGTCGTCGCCATCGAGCAGGACGGCGAGGAGATGACCTACGACCTCTCCGTCGAAGGCCCCTGGCACAACTTCCTCGCGAACGGCATCGTCGTCCACAACTCCTACAACGAGGAGTCCGGGCGCTACCGCGAGCTCCAGCCCGTCTTCTACGTTCCCGGGGAGGACCGCAAGCTCGTCCAGCAGGGCCGTCCGGGCAAGTACGAGTTCGTGGCGGGCACCGAGGCGCAGCAGGAGCTCGTCGAGCGGTCGATGCAGCAGTCCTACATCCAGGCGTACGAGCAGTACCAGGAGATGCTCGCCGCCGGTGTCGCCCGTGAGGTGGCCCGTGCGGTCCTTCCCGTCGGCCTGTTCTCCTCGATGTACGCCACCTGCAACGCCCGCTCACTGATGCACTTCCTCGGCCTGCGCACCCAGCACGAGCTGGCCAAGGTGCCGTCCTTCCCGCAGCGGGAGATCGAGATGGTCGGCGAGAAGATGGAGGCGGCGTGGGCCGAGCTCATGCCGCTCACGTACGCCGCCTTCAACGCCAACGGCCGTGTCGCGCCCTAGCGAGACCGCGTTCCCATGCCGAGTACAGATGTACGGGTCAGCCGTGTGAAGTGTCCGTATTGCGGCATTTAGAGAAGTTCATCTAGCCTGATCAAACGGACCCGGCACTGCTTGAACCCCCGAGCAGGCAGTGCCGGGTTCCGCATTTGTCCGGACTTTCCTCGTACCTCGTGGGCAGACCACGCGGTGAGCAGCGAGTAGCGTGTTACCCATGGCTCCGACCTCCACTCCGCAGACCCCCTTCGGGCGGGTCCTCACCGCCATGGTCACGCCCTTCACGGCGGACGGCGCACTCGACCTCGACGGCGCACAGCGGCTCGCCACCCATCTGGTGGACGCAGGCAACGACGGCCTGATCGTCAACGGCACCACCGGCGAGTCGCCCACCACGAGCGACGCGGAGAAATCGGATCTCGTACGAGCCGTGCTCGATGCGGTCGGCGACCGAGCCCATGTCGTGGCCGGCGTCGGCACCAACGACACGCACCACAGCATCGAACTCGCCCGCGCCGCCGAGCGGGCCGGCGCGCACGGCCTCCTCGTCGTCACGCCGTACTACAACAAGCCCCCGCAGGAGGGCCTGTACCGGCACTTCACGGCCGTCGCCGACGCCGCCGGGCTGCCGGTCATGCTCTACGACATCCCCGGCCGCAGCGGCGTCCCGATCAACACCGAGACGCTGGTCCGGCTCGCCGAGCACCCGCGGATCGTGGCCAACAAGGACGCCAAGGGCGACCTCGGCCGCGCCAGCTGGGCCATCGCCCAGTCGGGCCTGGCCTGGTACTCCGGCGACGACATGCTGAACCTGCCCCTGCTCTCCGTGGGAGCGGTCGGCTTCGTGTCGGTCGTCGGCCATGTGGTGACGCCGGAGCTGCGCGCCCTCGTCGAGGCCTACCTCGCCGGCGACGTCCAGAAGGCCACGGAGATCCACCAGCGACTGCTCCCGGTCTTCACGGGCATGTTCCGCACCCAGGGCGTCATGACCACCAAGGCCGCGCTCGCCCTCCAGGGCCTGCCCGCCGGACCCCTGCGCCTGCCCATGGTGGAGCTCACGGCGGAGGAGATTGCCCAGCTCAAGATCGATCTTGCCGCGGGCGGGGTACAGCTCTGACAACAGACTTGGCACCACGAGACTTCACAACTGAATAAGCGGGCCACCGGCGCCTGCGCCCCACACTGACAACTGCTTCTGCACGAACGTCATGCGCGCCACGTGCCCTACCGGTACGTGGCGTGTGTGGTGAGGAGAGTCTTTTGAGTCATCCGCATCCTGAACTCGGTGCGCCCCCGCCGCTGCCCGAAGGCGGTCTGCGCGTCACCCCGCTCGGCGGTCTCGGTGAGATCGGCCGCAACATGACGGTCTTCGAGTACGGCGGCCGCCTGCTGATCGTCGACTGCGGAGTGCTCTTCCCCGAGGAGGAGCAGCCCGGAATCGACCTGATCCTGCCGGACTTCTCGTCGATCCGCGACCGCCTCGACGACATCGAGGGCATCGTCCTCACGCACGGCCACGAGGACCACATCGGCGGTGTCCCCTACCTCCTCAGGGAGAAGCCGGACATCCCGCTGATCGGATCCAAGCTGACCCTCGCCCTCATCGAGGCGAAGCTCCAGGAGCACCGCATCCGCCCGTACACCCTGGAGGTGGCGGAGGGGAACCGCGAGCGCATCGGCCCCTTCGACTGCGAGTTCATCGCGGTCAACCACTCCATCCCGGACGCCCTCGCGGTCGCCATCCGGACCCCCGCCGGCATGGTGGTCCACACGGGCGACTTCAAGATGGACCAGCTCCCGCTGGACAACCGGCTGACGGACCTGCACGCGTTCGCCCGGCTGAGCGAGGAGGGCATCGACCTTCTGCTCGCCGACTCGACGAACGCCGAGGTACCGGGCTTCGTCCCGCCCGAGCGGGACATCTCCAACGTGCTGCGCCAGGTCTTCGCGAGCGCGCGCAAGCGGATCATCGTGGCGAGCTTCGCCAGCCATGTGCACCGCATCCAGCAGATCCTGGACGCGGCGCACGAGTACGGCCGCCGGGTGGCCTTCGTCGGCCGCTCGATGGTGCGCAACATGGGCATCGCCCGTGACCTGGGCTATCTGAAGGTCCCGCCGGGCCTGGTCGTGGACGTGAAGACGCTCGACGACCTCCCGGACCACGAGGTGGTCCTGGTTTGCACGGGCTCCCAGGGCGAGCCGATGGCGGCCCTGTCCCGGATGGCCAACCGCGACCACCAGATCCGGATCGTCGACGGCGACACGGTCATCCTGGCCTCGTCGCTGATCCCCGGCAACGAGAACGCGGTCTACCGCGTGATCAACGGCCTGACCCGCTGGGGTGCGAACGTCGTCCACAAGGGCAACGCCAAGGTGCACGTCTCGGGTCACGCGTCCGCGGGCGAGCTCCTGTACTTCTACAACATCTGCCGCCCGAAGAACCTGATGCCGGTGCACGGCGAGTGGCGCCACCTGCGGGCCAACGCCGAGCTGGGCGCCCTGACCGGTGTCCCGCACGACCGGATCGTGATCGCCGAGGACGGCGTCGCCGTCGACCTCGTCGAGGGCAAGGCGAAGATCTCCGGCAAGGTCCAGGCGGGCTATGTCTACGTGGACGGCCTCTCGGTCGGAGACGTGGGCGAGCCGGCCCTGAAGGACCGCAAGATCCTCGGGGACGAGGGCATCATCTCCGTCTTCGTGGTCGTCGACTCGTCGACCGGCAAGATCACCGGCGGCCCGCACATCCAGGCTCGCGGTTCGGGCATCGAGGACGCTGCGTTCGGCGGGGTGATGCCGAAGATCACCGAGGTGCTGGAACGCTCGGCCCAGGACGGAGTGGTGGAGCCGCACCAGCTTCAGCAGCTCATCCGCAGGACCCTGGGCAAGTGGGTCTCGGACACCTATCGCCGCAGGCCGATGATCCTCCCGGTCGTGGTGGAGGTCTGACACCCGGACGACCCTTCGTCCATGTGGACCTGGAGCGGGGCACCTCGATTTGCATCGGGGCGCCCCGCTCCAGTACGTTTACGGCTCCGCCTGAACGGGAACCCGGACGCCTTGTGCGCTGGAACCAGTCCCCGAGCGGGGCGGGAATTCCGACTCAGAATCTCTGATAAAGTTGGAGTCGCCGGAAAGGGAAACGCGAGAGCGGAAACCTGGAAAGCACCGAGGAAATCGGATCGCGAAACGGTCTGATAGAGTCGGAAACGCAAGACCGAAG
>NZ_JBEOWS010000221.1:0-16479 GCF_040296125.1 Streptomyces sp. NPDC002265
GCTCGGGTCAGTAGGCGGACCCGGACGCGCCCAGCGAGCCCGTCGGGTGCCAGACCGTCTTGGTCTCCAGGAAGGCCGTCATGCGCTCGGTGCCGGGCGTCGCGGAATAATCCACAGGCTGTGGACGAAGAACGCGCTTCAGGTTGTCCGCCGCCGCGATCTCCAGCTCCTTCGCCAGTACGCCGTCCGCGCCCGCGAGGTCGATGGCGTTGACGTCCTGGTGCGCCGCGAGGGACGGCGCGATCTCCGCCGCACGGCCCGAGAGGATGTTGACCACACCGCCGGGAAGGTCGGAGGTGGCCAGGACCTCGCCCAGCGACAGCGCCGGGAGCGGGGACTTCCCGGAGGCGATCACGACGGCCGTGTTGCCGGTCGCGACGACCGGGGCGACCACCGAGACCAGGCCCAGGAAGGACGACTCCTGGGGTGCCAGGACGGCCACCACGCCCGTCGGCTCGGGCGAGGAGAGGTTGAAGAACGGCCCCGCCACCGGGTTGCCGCCGCCGACCACCTGGGCGATCTTGTCGGTCCAGCCCGCGTACCAGACCCAGCGGTCGATCGCCGCGTCGACGACCGCGGCCGCCCGCGCCTTCGACAGGCCCTCCGCCTCGGCGACCTCGCGCACGAACTGCTCGCGGCGGCCCTCCAGCATCTCCGCGATGCGGTAGAGGATCTGACCGCGGTTGTACGCCGTCGCGCCCGCCCAGCCGCCGAAGGCCTTGCGGGCGGCGACCACCGCGTCACGGGCGTCCTTGCGGGACGACTGCGGGGCGTTGGCCAGCCAGTTGCCCTTGGAGTCCGTCACCTCGTACACCCGGCCGCTCTCGGAACGCGGGAACTTCCCGCCGACGTACAGCTTGTAGGTCTTGAAGACGCTCAGCCGCTGCTGCTCGGTCTTCTCGGTCTTCTCAGACATCGAGGTACGCCTCCAGGCCGTGACGACCGCCCTCGCGGCCGAAGCCCGACTCCTTGTAGCCGCCGAAGGGCGAGGTCGGGTCGAACTTGTTGAACGTGTTGGACCAGACGACACCGGCGCGCAGCTTGTTCGCGACCGCGAGGATCCGCGAGCCCTTCTCCGTCCAGATGCCGGCGGAGAGGCCGTACGGTGTGTTGTTGGCCTTGGCCACGGCCTCGTCGGGGGTGCGGAAGGTGAGGACCGACAGCACCGGGCCGAAGATCTCGTCGCGGGCGATGGTGTGCGCCTGGGTGACGTTCGTGAAGAGCGTCGGCGCGAACCAGTAGCCGGCGGCGGGCAGTTCGCAGGCGGGCGACCAGCGCTCGGCGCCCTGTGCCTCGCCCTGCTCGACGAGCGAGGTGATACGGGCCAGCTGCTCGGCGGAGTTGATCGCGCCGATGTCCGTGTTCTTGTCCAGCGGGTCGCCCAGGCGCAGCGTCGACAGCCGGCGCTTGAGGGAGTCCAGCAGCTCGTCCTGGATCGACTCCTGGACCAGCAGCCGGCTGCCCGCGCAGCAGACCTGGCCCTGGTTGAAGAAGATGCCGTTGACGATGCCCTCGACGGCCTCGTCGATCGGGGCGTCGTCGAAGACGATGTTGGCGCCCTTGCCGCCCAGTTCGAGGGTGAGCTTCTTGCGGCTGCCGGCGACCGTGCGGGCGATCTCCTTGCCCACGGCGGTCGAGCCGGTGAAGGCGACCTTGTTCACGTCCGGGTGCGCGACCAGCGCGGCACCCGCGTCGCCGTACCCCGGAAGGATGTTGACGACGCCCTTGGGCAGGCCCGCCTGGCGGCAGATGTCCGCGAAGAACAGGGCGGACAGCGGGGTGGTCTCGGCGGGCTTGAGGACGACCGTGTTGCCGGTCGCCAGCGCCGGGGCGATCTTCCACGCCAGCATCAGCAGCGGGAAGTTCCACGGGATGACCTGGCCCGCGACACCGAGCGGACGCGGGTTCGCGCCGAACCCGGCGTGGTCCAGCTTGTCGGCCCAGCCCGCGTAGTAGAAGAAGTGCGCGGCGACCAGCGGGAGGTCGGCGTCGCGGGTCTCCTTGATGGGCTTTCCGTTGTCCAGCGTCTCCAGGACCGCCAGCTCGCGGCTGCGCTCCTGGATGATGCGGGCGATCCGGAACAGGTACTTGGCGCGCTCGGCGCCGGGCAGCGCCGACCACTTCGGGAAGGCCTTGCGGGCGGCCCGCACCGCGCGGTCGACGTCCTCGGCGCCGGCCTGCGCCACCTCGGAGAGGACCTCCTCGGTGGACGGGCTGACCGTCTTGAAGACCTTGCCGTCGGCCGCCTCGGTGAACTCGCCGTCGATGAACAGGCCGTACGAGGGGGCGATGTCGACGACCGAGCGGGACTCGGGGGCCGGTGCGTACTCGAATGCGGATGCCATGGTGATCAGTCCACCGTCACGTAGTCGGGGCCGGAGTAGCGGCCGGTGGCCAGCTTCTGACGCTGCATCAGCAGGTCGTTCAGCAGCGAGGAGGCGCCGAAGCGGAACCAGTGGTTGTCCAGCCAGTCCGCGCCGACGGTCTCGTTGACCAGGACCAGGAACTTGATCGCGTCCTTGCTGGTGCGGATGCCGCCGGCCGGCTTCACACCGACCTGGACGCCGGTCTGGGCGCGGAAGTCGCGCACCGCCTCCAGCATCAGCAGGGTGTTCGCGGGGGTCGCGTTGACGGCGACCTTGCCGGTCGAGGTCTTGATGAAGTCGGCCCCGGCGAGCATGCCGAGCCAACTGGCACGGCGGATGTTGTCGTACGTCGACAGCTCGCCGGTCTCGAAGATGACCTTGAGGCGGGCGCTCGTCCCGCAGGCCTCCTTCACGGCGGTGATCTCGTCGTACACCTTCATGTAGTCGCCCGCGAGGAACGCCCCGCGGTCGATGACCATGTCGATCTCGTCGGCGCCCGCGGCGACGGCGTCGGCCACGTCGGCCAGCTTCACGCCGAGGGCGGCACGGCCCGCCGGGAAGGCGGTGGCGACCGAGGCGACCTTCACGCCCGAGCCGGCCACGGCCGCCTTCGCGGCGGCCACCATGTCGGGGTAGACGCAGACGGCCGCGGTCGAGGGCGTCGTGGCGTCGGTCGGGTCGGGATGGACCGCCTTGGCGCCGAGCGCCCGGACCTTGCCGGGGGTGTCCGCGCCTTCCAGCGTCGTCAGGTCGACCATCGAGATGGCGAGGTCGATGGCGTACGCCTTCGCGGTGGTCTTGATGGAACGGGTGCCGAGCGAGGCGGCGCGCGCCTCCAGGCCGACCGCGTCGACGCCGGGCAGTCCGTGGAGGAAGCGGCGCAGCGTGCTGTCGGACGCGGTGACGTCAGCGAGGGCAGCGGGTGCAGAGGTGGGCATGGTCACCAGACGAGCATATCTACGCGCGTAGCGGCTGTACACCCCCGGAACGTCCTCCCGGGGCGCCCGGCCCCTCGTGGGGCGGCCGGGACGCACGAGGTGTGACGCATCCCGCGGTACCGCGGAGGAGAGTCTTCCCGGACGTCGTGCAGAATCGGGACCATGACGACCCCGGAGCACCAGTCACCAGCGCCGCAGCCCTCGGCACCCGAGTCCAGGGACCGTGTCTACCGGTCGGCCTCGGGCCTGGCCGGCGGCGTGCTGCTGCTCGGGCTCGGCGGCTGGCTCGGCCTCGACGCAATTTTCACCGGGCACGGCAGCACGCCGTGGCTGGCGCTCGCCGCGATGATCCTCTTCGTACCGCTGGTGGTGGCCTTCACCCTGCGGCCCGCCGTCTTCGCAAACGACGACCGGATGCGCGTCCGCAATCCCTTCCGTGCCGTCGTGGTGCCCTGGGGCCAGGTCGCCTCGCTGCGCTCCGGTTACTCCAACGAGGTGATCACCGACGCCGGGGCCAAGTACCAGCTCTGGGCGGTGCCCGTGTCGCTGCGCGCACGCAAGCGGGCGCTGCGGACGCAGGCGCGGGTGGAGTCCGGCGGACGCCGGGGCGGGCTGTTCGGCGGCGGCGTGGCGGGCGGTCTGGGCGGCATGGACGCCACGGGCGGTGCGGCGCACGGCCCGGCGGCCGACCTCGGGCCGGCCCGCGCCGAGACCGACAAGATCATGGACGAGCTGCGCGAACTGCTGAAGGCGCGGGAGAAGGCCGCGGGCTCGCAGGGCGAGGTGACCGCGCGCTGGGCGTACGAGATCATCGTGCCGCTGCTGACCGGCGCGGTGCTGCTGGCGGTGCTGCTCGCGGTCACGTGAGCGGCTGACGCCCCGCGCCCGCCCCACTCCGCTCCCCCCACGCACCCGCCCCGCCTCGGTCGCGGCCGCCGTTCCCCCACCCGGAGACGAAGCCGAGAGCTGTCGTACGAGCACCCCCGTGGTCCGAGTCTCTGGGAAACGATGAACACCGACGTCCGGCGGACCCTGCCCGCCACCGCGATACCCGACGGCTGCCTGCCCTGGAGCACGGAACAAGCCCGCCGCTGGACGCGGGAACTGCCGCCGGCCTGGATACCGGTGCGCTGGGCCGGGCTGTCGGTCTACCAGCTGGTGTGGCTGACGGGTGTGCTGGCCGCTCTGGGCCTGATCTGGGCCGGTGTGCCGCCCTACCTCGCGGCGCCTGCCGCCCTCCACCTCGTCTGGCTGCCGCTGCGGCCCGAGATCGTACGGGTGTCCGCGCCGGTCCTGGCCCTCGTGACCGTCGCCGTGCGTCCCGAGCCGGTGATTCCCGTGCTGGCCGGTGCGTTCCTGCTGACCGCGGTGTCCCTGACCGTCTCCGAGCCGAGGCTGCGGGCCCGGCAGCGGCAGCGGGAGGCGGCGGTGGCCGCCGCCGGCGGGGTGACCGCGCCCCTGCCGGACACGGAACGGAGCCTCGGGCGCGGCCGGCTGCTGTCCGGGCTCGGGATCGTCCTGATCCTGGCGGGGCTGGCGGGTTCGGCGCTGCCCGGGGCCACCGGGCTGTGGGAGGCGGAGCTGGACCGCCAGGGGGTGACCACCACGGGGTTCTTCGTGTCCGGGCTCGGCCTCACCGCTCTGCTCTCCGGGGTGCTGGGCCGGCGGCGGGCCGTCTCGCTGCGCACCGCGCCCGCGCCCGTCCTGCGCGTGCTGGTGCGCGAGGACCGGCGCGTCGACGCGGAGGTCTACGCGGCGGACGACGTGGCGGGCCTGCGACCGCTGTTCACCGTCGCCACGGTCCTGCTGGACGTCGAGGAGGACGGTGGCACGGACGACGGCGAGGCCGAGCTGGACGACTTTTTCGAACAGCTCGACGACGACAAGCGGCGGCCCGAGCCGCTGCGCGAGGCCGTCCTGTACGGGGCGCCCTACGACGGTGCCGAGGTCGTGCTCGTCAGCGCCGCGCGTAAGCCGGGCGACCCGCCGGTGGCGGAACGGTCGACCGGGCCCGTACGACCGGTGTCCGAGGCCGGAGTGCGGTGGCGGCTCCGGGTGGCGAGGCGGCAGGCCGCCTGGACCGCCGCGGACGACGAGCGGCACCGCGGCCTGGTGGCGGCCGCCCGCCTGACGAAGACGGCGCCGGTACGGAGCTGGCGTGCGGGCGTGCTGGACCGGCTGTCCGGGTGCCTGATGGTGCTCGCGGGCGTCCTGCTGTGCCTGGCGGAGTTCACCGACCGCGACAACGAGCTCTGGCAGCAGATCCTCTGCGCCCTCTTCGGCCTGTACGGCGCGTTCCGCATCCCCGTGAAGCTGCGCTGGCGTATCACCGCCGACCGCACCGGGCTCTGGCTGAACGGTCTGCGCGGGACCACCCACATCCCCTGGGACGACGTCCGCTCGGCCCGCCGGGAGGCCTTCGAGCTCAAGCTGCGCCGGCGCGGCGGCGAGTCCTGGACGGTCTCGTCGTTCAGCTGGGCCTGGTACCAGCGCAGGCGCGGTCTGACGCACCCGTACGACGCCCCGGCCGCCGAGATCTCCGCCATGCAGGCCGATCCCGCCCTGCGTCCCACCGGGGACAGCGAGGAGCGGGAGCGGGGGCGCCCGCTGTGGCCGCTGGCCGTGCCGTTCGTCGTGCTGTGGGTGACGGCCGTGGTGGTCAGTCTGGTGTGGCTCCAGGGCTGGTGAGCGGCCGGTGAGCGCCCGAGTCTCCGACCAGTGCGCCTGCTTCCCCGCCGAACGGGGCACCCTGGGCGCCATCGTCGGACACGGCCCCACGGGCGCGATGTCCGACAGCCCGCAGGACCCGCGCACCACGGACCTGCGTCAACGGCCGCTTCGGCCGAGCCCGCCAGCCGGCCGAGCCGCCGCGTGCCGGTCGGCGGGACCCCGGACAGCGGGCCGGGCACGGGGTCCGGACCCGCCGTCGCGGATCCGGACCCCGTGCCCGGCCCATGTGCGGTGTCCCGCCGGATGAATCACGGCGCTCCCGGCCACCGCAGAGCCCCTGCCACAGAGCCCTTGCCGCACAGCCCCTGGAGGACCGGGTCAGATCCCGGCGGCCGCCGACAGGTCGCGCTTGATCGCCGCCAGCAGTTCGGCGGCCCGGGCGCGGCCCGCCGGGAGGCCGGCGTGGCCGTCCACGGGGACGACGACCTCCAGGTAGCACTTCAGTTTGGGCTCGGTGCCGCTGGGCCGGACGATGACGCGTGCGCCGTCGAGGGTGTAGCGCAGACCGTCCGTGGGCGGGAGCCGGTCGGTGCCCCGGGTGAGGTCCTCCGCCGCGGTCACCGCCAGCCCGGCGAGTTCGGCCGGCGGCCGCTCACGCAGCCGGCCCATCGCGTCGGCGATGACCGAGAGGTCCTCCACCCGCACCGAGAGCTGGTCGGTGGCGTGCAGCCCGTGCTCGACGGCGAGGTCGTCGAGCAGGTCGAGCACGGTGCGGCCCTGCTCCTTGAGCTCGGAGGCCAGCTCCGTGACGAGGAGCGCGGCGGTGATGCCGTCCTTGTCGCGGACGCCCTCGGGGTCGACGCAGTAGCCGAGGGCCTCCTCGTAGCCGTAGCGCAGGCCGTCCACGCGGGCGATCCACTTGAAGCCGGTGAGGGTCTCCTCGTACGGCAGACCCGCCTTCCCCGCGATCCGGCCGAGGAGCGAGGAGGAGACGATGGACTCGGCGAAGGTGCCGGTGACCCCGCGCCGCACCAGGTGGGCGGCGAGCAGCGAGCCGACCTCGTCGCCGCGCAGCATCCGCCAGGCGCCGTCCTCCTCGACGGCGACGGCGCAGCGGTCGGCGTCGGGGTCGTTGGCGATGATCAGGTCGGGGGCGGTCTCGCGGGCCTGCGCGAAGGCCAGGTCCATCGCGCCGGGCTCTTCCGGGTTGGGGAAGGCGACGGTCGGGAAGTCCGGGTCGGGCTCGGCCTGCTCGGCGACCAGGACCGGGGCCGGGAAGCCCGCGCGGGCGAAGGCCGCGAGCAGGACGTCCTTGCCGACGCCGTGCATCGCCGTGTAGACGGTGCGGGCGGTGCGCGGGGAGCCGGGGGACAGGACGGCGTCCGTACGGGCCAGGTAGGCCTTCAGGACGCTCTCGTCGAGGGTCTCCCAGCCCTGGTCCGGGCGGGGGACGTCGGCGAGCGCCTCGATCGCGTCGATCTCGGCGGCGATCCGCGCGTCGGCCGGCGGGACGATCTGGGAGCCGTCGCCGAGGTAGACCTTGTAGCCGTTGTCGCGGGGCGGGTTGTGGCTGGCCGTCACCTCGACGCCGGCCACCGCGCCGAGGTGCCTTATGGCGAAGGCGAGGACGGGCGTGGGCAGCGGGCGCGGCAGCACGGCGGCGCGCAGGCCCGCGCCGGTCATCACGGCCGCGGTGTCGCGGGCGAAGTCGGCGGACTTGTGGCGGGCGTCGTAGCCGATCACCACGAGGCCGCCGGAGCCGCCGTTCTTGTTCAGGTACGCGGCGAGACCGGCCGCGGCGCGGATGACGACCGAGCGGTTCATGCGCATCGGGCCGGCGCCCAGTTCGCCGCGCAGGCCCGCGGTGCCGAACTGGAGGGTGCCGCCGAAGCGTGCGGCGAGCTCGGCGTGGTCTCCCGCGTCGATGAGCTTGGCGAGTTCCGCGCGGGTGTCCGCGTCGGGGTCCTCGGCCAGCCATGACGTGGCCCGTGCGATGAGATCGTCTTGCACGTTCGGTCCAACCTCTCGTTCGTGTGCCGCGCTGCGTGCGTGCGTGCGTGCGGTGCGTGCGGTGCGTGCGGTGGTGCGCGCCCGCGGGTGGTGCGCAGGGGCGGTGCGTACGGCGGTGTACGGGCGGTGCGTGTGCGCGGGGCGCGTACCCGCGGGCGCCGGCGCCCCCGGAGCCGCCCGCCCCGGAGTCACGGCCGTCCCGCGGTCACGGCCGTCCCGCGGTCCACGACGGTTGCGCGGCCCACGACGGTTGCGTGGCCACGGTCGTCCCGCGCGCCCCGTGCGTCCGCCGTACGGATGCCTCCGCCGCCCGGGCCGGTCGCAGTCCGGGCGGCTCGCGCCTCCGGGCGGGTCGCGCCTCCGGGCGGTCGCGCGTCCGGTGCCGGTGGTGCCCCCGGGGTGTCAGGTGTCCCGTGGGCACCACCGGCCCCGTACGTCCCTCCCCGGAGGCTCTGCCCCCGGAGTCCGCTCCTCGAACCCCGCAGGGCGAGGGCGCGGCACCGGTCGCCTACAGGCGGTCCAGCACCTGTGCCAGCAGGGAGCCCATCCGGGTCGCGCTGTCGCGGCCGGCCTGGAGGACCTCCTCGTGGTTGAGGGGCTCGCCCGTCATGCCCGCCGCGAGGTTGGTGACCAGCGAGATGCCCAGCACCTCGGCACCCGCCTCACGGGCGGCGATCGCCTCCAGGACTGTCGACATGCCGACCAGGTCCGCGCCGATGACGCGGGCCATCCGGATCTCGGCCGGGGTCTCGTAGTGCGGGCCGGGGAACTGCGCGTAGACGCCCTCCTCCAGGCTGGGGTCGATCTCCTTGCACAGGGCGCGCAGGCGCGGCGAGTACAGGTCGGTCAGGTCCACGAAGTTCGCGCCGACGATCGGCGAGGTCGCCGTCAGGTTGAGGTGGTCGCTGATCAGGACCGGCTGCCCGGGGCGCATGCCCTCGCGCAGACCGCCGCAGCCGTTGGTCAGCACCACGGTCTTGCAGCCCGCGGCGACCGCGGTGCGCACGCCGTGCGCGACGGAGGCGACGCCGCGGCCCTCGTAGTAGTGGGTGCGGCCCAGGAAGACGAGCGCGCGCTTCTCGCCGATGCGGTACGAGCGGATCGTGCCGCCGTGGCCGGCGACCGCCGGCGGCGGGAACCCGGGCAGCTCGGTGACCTGGAGCTCGGCCTCGGGAGCGCCGAGGGCGTCCACGGCCGGTGCCCAGCCGGAGCCCATCACGAGGGCGACGTCGTGGGTCTCGGCGCCCGTCAGCTCGCGCAGGCGCGCGGCGGCGGCGTCGGCGGCCGCATAGGGGTCGCCCTGGATGTCGTCCGGAAGAAGAGATGCGTTCACGCGGACGAGGGTAGCCGGTCTGGGCCTACGCGCGTAGATGACAGTGCTCACGGGATGGCGATCGTTGTCTTGTCGTTTCCAACGAAACGCCGTACGGACCGATCCCACGAGGGCGGTCCGGGGCCGGGCTCAGCAGGGCCGCTTGCGCAGTTCCATCACGTAGTCGTGCGGCGCGCCCGCCGATTCCGCGGCGTCGGCGACCTCGCCCAGATAGCGGGCGGAGGGCAGTCCGCCCTCGTAGCCGTTGAGCACGTACGTCCACGCCGGCTCCTGACCGTCCAGGGTGTGCACACGGACCCGCAGACGACGGTAGATGCCGAGGCCGACGCCCTCCCAGCGGTCCAGCGACTCCTCGTCCATGGGGGCGATGTCGTACAGCGCGACGAAGACCTGCGCGCCGGGGTCCTCGACGACCGTGGCCAGCGCGCCGTCCCAGCCCAGCTGCTCGCCGCCGAACGTCAGCCGCCAGCCGTTCAGCCAGCCCGTCGCGCGCAGCGGCGAGTGCGGGGCGCGGCGGGACATCAGCCGCGCGTCGAGGTTGCCGGCGTACGCGGTGTAGAGCGACATGGGTCGAAGAGTACGGCAGCCGTCCCGCGTGTCACGCCCGTACCGGTCGAGTTCCCCGGGCCCCGGTCCGGCCCCGGGGCAATAGCACCTCGACGCGTGCGGGACAATGGAGTACGTGACTCGGATCGTGATCATCGGTGGTGGACCCGGCGGCTACGAAGCTGCGCTGGTGGCAGCGCAGCTCGGCGCGGAGGTGACCGTCGTCGACTGCGACGGTCTGGGCGGAGCGTCGGTGCTGACCGACTGCGTGCCGTCGAAGACGCTTATCGCCACGGCCGAGGTGATGACCACCTTCGACTCGTCGTACGAAGAGCTGGGCATCATCGTCGCCGACGACACCCCGCACGTGGAGCAGGCCGCCCGCGTCGTCGGCGTGGACCTGGGCAAGGTCAACCGACGGGTGAAGCGGCTCGCGCTCGCCCAGTCGCACGACATCACCGCCTCCGTGACCCGGGCCGGCGCGCGCGTCATGCGCGGGCGCGGCCGGCTGGAGGGCATGCAGGCCCTCGACGGCTCGCGCAAGGTCGTCGTGGCGGCCGCCGACGGCACCGAGGAGACCCTCGTCGCCGACGCCGTCCTCATCGCCACCGGCGGTCACCCGCGCGAGGTGCCGGACGCCCTGCCCGACGGCGAGCGCATCCTCAACTGGACCCAGGTGTACGACCTCGACGAACTCCCCGAGGAGCTCATCGTGGTCGGCTCGGGTGTCACCGGCGCCGAGTTCGCCGGTGCCTACCAGGCGCTCGGCTCCAAGGTGACCCTGGTGTCCTCCCGCGACCGCGTGCTGCCCGGCGAGGACCCGGACGCCGCCGCCGTCCTGGAGGACGTCTTCCGCCGCCGCGGCATGAACGTGATGGCCCGCTCCCGCGCCGAGTCCGCCAAGCGGGTCGGCGACCGCGTCGAGGTCACCCTCTCCGACGGCCGTGTCATCACCGGCTCGCACTGTCTGATGGCCGTCGGCGCCATCCCCAACAGCGCCGGGCTCGGTCTGGAGGAGGCGGGCGTCAGGCTGCGCGACTCCGGCCACATCTGGACCGACAAGGTCTCCCGCACCACGGCCCCCGGCGTGTACGCGGCCGGTGACGTGACCGGTGTCTTCGCCCTCGCCTCCGTCGCCGCGATGCAGGGCCGTATCGCCATGTACCACTTCCTCGGCGACGCGGTGGCCCCGCTCAACCTCAAGACGGTCTCCTCGAACGTCTTCACCGACCCCGAGATCGCCACCGTCGGCTACTCCCAGGCGGACGTCGACGCGGGCAAGATCGACGCCCGGGTGGTGAAGCTGCCGCTGCTGCGCAACCCGCGCGCCAAGATGCAGGGCATCCGGGACGGCTTCGTGAAGATCTTCTGCCGTCCGGGCACGGGCATCGTCGTGGGCGGTGTGGTCGTGGCACCGCGCGCCTCGGAACTGATCCACCCCATCTCGATCGCCGTCGACAACAATCTGACGGTCGAACAGATCGCGAACGCGTTCACCGTGTACCCCTCTCTTTCGGGGTCGATCGCGGAAGTGGCCCGGCAGCTGCACACCCGGAAGGCGACGGGCGAGAGCTGACGGCCGGAAGTGACTCCCCGCTGGTCACGGGGAGTTGTCGACCATTCGTGCGGCATAGTCGGCGCGACTAGGCCCTATACCACTTCGCCCTTCACTGTGCGAACAACTTCTGTTATTCGGCGCAAACAGCTGAAACCAGACGGTCGTTGGGGTTACTGTCAGTTTCGTGTTCGCTGCAGAACGTCGCCAATTGATCCTCGAAATGGTGCGAGCGAACGGGGCCGTGTCGCTCCGTGAGCTCGCCCGTGTCGTCCAGACCTCCGAAGTGACCGTACGGCGGGACGTGCGTGCACTGGAGGCAGAAGGACTCCTCGACCGCCGGCACGGCGGTGCGGTACTGCCGGGCGGGTTCACGCGGGAGTCCGGCTTTCCGCAGAAGTCTCATCTCGCGACCGCCGAGAAGACGGCCATCGCCGACCTCGCCGCCAACTTCGTCGAAGAGGGCGAGGCCATCGTGGTCGGGGCGGGAACCACCACCCAGGAGCTGGCCCGCCGGCTCGCCCGCGTACCCGGGCTGACCGTTGTCACCAACTCCCTCCTGGTCGCCCAGGCGCTGGCCCATGCCAACCGGGTGGAGGTGGTGATGACCGGCGGTACCCTGCGCGGTTCCAACTACGCCCTGGTGGGCAGCGGTGCCGAGCAGTCCCTCCAGGGGCTGCGGGTCTCGCGGGCCTTCCTCTCCGGCAGCGGTCTGACCGCCGAGCGCGGGCTGTCCACGTCCAACATGCTGTCGGCCTCAGTCGACCGGGCGCTGGTCCAGGCCGCCGCGGAGGTCGTCGTCCTCGCCGACCACACCAAACTCGGTACGGACACCATGTTCCAGACCGTGCCCACCGACCTGATCACCCGTCTGATCACCGACGAGCCGCCCGCCCACGACGACCGTGCGGGCACCGAACTCCAGGCCCTCGCCGACCAGGGGGTGCAGATCGCCGTGGCCGGGGCGGCGGGGAGCCCGGGGGGTGACGCCGTCCCGGCGCGCCAGCAGCGTCGGGACGTACCCCTCCCCGCCCCCCGTCGCGGCCAGGTCCCGGGCGTGGGCCCCGGCCTGCGGAGCGCCGCGGTCCTGAACGACCCGTCGCCGGGCGCGGAACGGGCACGCGTGGCGGACCTGCGCCGCCGCTGACCGCCGAAGCCCGCTCGACGGCGGGTGGCCGCGGACCCTTGGACACCTCTGCACGGTACGCGGGGAGACGAAACGCCCCGCGGACCGGCTGCTGCGGTCCACGGGGCGCTCGAAGGTACGCCGGTACAGGTGCCGGTGTCAGTCCTTGATCTCGCAGATGGCCGCACCGGAGGTGACGGAGGCGCCGACCTCGAAGTTCAGGCCCTTGACGGTGCCCGAGCGGTGGGCGTTGAGGGGCTGCTCCATCTTCATCGCCTCGAGGACGACGATCAGGTCGCCCTCCTTGACCTCCTGGCCCTCCTCGACGGCCACCTTGACGATGGTGCCCTGCATCGGGGAGGCGAGGGTGTCACCGGAGGCGACCGGGCCGGACTTCTTCGCGGCACGGCGCTTGGGCTTGGCGCCCGCGGCCAGACCGGTACGGGCCAGCGTCATGCCGAGGGAGGCCGGCAGGGACACCTCCAGCCGCTTGCCGCCCACCTCGACGACGACCGTCTCACGGGCGCTGTCGTCCTCGGCCTCGGCGTCGGCCGGGGCCGCGAACGGCTTGATCTCGTTGACGAACTCGGTCTCGATCCAGCGGGTGTGGACCGTGAACGGCGCGTCGGAGCCGGTCAGCTCGGGAGCGAACGCGGGGTCCTCGACGACCGCGCGGTGGAACGGGATCGCGGTGGCCATGCCCTCGACCTTGAACTCCGCCAGCGCACGGGCGGCCCGCTGAAGGGCCTGCTCGCGGGTGGCGCCGGTGACGATCAGCTTGGCCAGCAGGGAGTCCCAGGCCGGGCCGATGACGCTGCCGGACTCCACGCCCGCGTCCAGGCGCACGCCCGGTCCGCTCGGCGCGTCGAAGGCGGTGACGGTGCCGGGGGCGGGCAGGAAGCCGCGGCCCGGGTCCTCGCCGTTGATCCGGAACTCGAAGGAGTGTCCGCGCAGGGCGGGGTCGTCGTAGCCGAGGGCCTCGCCGTCCGCGATACGGAACATCTCGCGCACCAGGTCGATGCCGGCGACCTCCTCGGTCACCGGGTGCTCGACCTGCAGACGGGTGTTGACCTCCAGGAAGGAGATCGTGCCGTCCGCGCCGACCAGGAACTCCACGGTGCCCGCGCCGACGTAGCCGGCCTCCTTCAGGATCGCCTTCGAGGAGCTGTACAGCTCGGCGACCTGCGCCTCGGACAGGAACGGCGCCGGCGCCTCCTCGACCAGCTTCTGGTGGCGGCGCTGGAGCGAGCAGTCACGGGTGGAGACGACGACCACGTTGCCGTGGGTGTCGGCCAGGCACTGGGTCTCCACGTGCCGGGGCTTGTCGAGGTAGCGCTCGACGAAGCACTCACCGCGCCCGAAGGCCGCGACGGCCTCACGGACGGCGGAGTCGTACAGCTCCGGGACCTCTTCGAGGGTGCGGGCGACCTTCAGGCCGCGGCCGCCGCCGCCGAAGGCCGCCTTGATGGCGATCGGCAGGCCGTGCTCCTCGGCGAACGCGACGACCTCGTCGGCGCCGGAGACCGGGTCCGGGGTGCCGGCCACCAGCGGGGCACCGGCGCGCTGGGCGATGTGCCGGGCGGCGACCTTGTCACCCAGGTCGCGGATCGCCTGCGGGGGCGGGCCGATCCAGATCAGGCCCGCGTCCAGGACCGCCTGGGCGAACTCGGCGTTCTCCGAGAGGAAGCCGTAGCCGGGGTGGATGGCGTCCGCGCCGGACTCACGGGCGGCGTTCAGCACCTTGCCGATGTCCAGGTAGCTGGTCGCCGGGGTGTCACCGCCCAGGGCGAACGCCTCATCCGCGGCACGGACATGCAGAGCGTCCCGGTCCGGGTCGGCGTAGACGGCCACGCTCCCGATCCCGGCGTCCCGGCAGGCCCGGGCAACGCGAACAGCGATTTCGCCACGGTTGGCGATGAGCACTTTGCGCACGATTGAGGCTCCCTCCTTGAAACAAGCCGAGTTTAGGGACTGCCGACACGCCACTTCGACCCATCCCCAATGGTGAGCTTGCCCACACGGAGCGTGATGCGAGGCGCGCCCGACCCGCGAAATCCCTTGTCGCACCTCGGTACGCAGGACTCCTTGCGAAAACCCTAGCCCTCCGGTGTGGGCAAGGTCTCTGTGAGAGCGTGCTGCGGCCCACTCGGTTTCTTTGTGGAGTCCCTACGAATGGCCCAACGATTCTTTGCCCTCCCCCGAACCCTTGTCCCACGGTTTACCCGTTAGTAGCGTTCGCGATGTCCCAAACGTACTTGGGGTAACGGCAGATCTGCTCGAACGGCAGTCGAAAGTGGGTGGGGGCCGGTGCTGCGAAGACCGGTGGCTTGGTTGTTGGCGGTCGTGTTCCTCGTGGAGGCGGTCGGGATCGCGGCCCTCAACTGGTTCCTTGGGGTCGCCGCGGACCGCCAGAACATGAAGGTGGCGGGGCTGGACCTGGGGGCGATGGCGACCGCGACGAAGATCGGCGGGCTCGTCTTCGGGCTGTACTTCCTGTGTTGCGGCGTGGCCGCGCTACTGGTCGGCGTGCGCAACCGGCCGCCCGCCGTCCTCGGACGGATCCTGCTGATCAGCGCGGCGGTGGTGCACGGCCTGCTGGGTGCCGTCGCCTGGGGGCTGCTCGGCCGGAGCGCCTTCGCGTTCATGGTCGTCGTGCTCGCGCTGATCGTGCTGCTGCTGATGACGTACGACCGTCAGCAAGGGCCCGCGGCGGCCGTGTCCGGCACGGCCGGCGACTCCGGCCACCCGGCGGGCCCGGGCGCCCCCGAAGGCTCCGACGCCCCCGAAGGCCCTGACGCTACCGAGGGCTCCGGCGCCCCGGAGCACCCCCAGGAGCCGCAGGACGCCCCCAGGACCGACCTGAGCAAGCCCGACCTGAGCAAGCCCGACCTGAGCAAGCCCGACCTGAGCAAGCCCGACCTGAGCAAGCCCGACCTGAGCAAGGCCGGCCTCCGCGAGCCGGAGGAGCCTCGCGAGGCCCACGAGGCCCCGGAGGCCGTGTCCGGCGCGTCCTGATCAGCCCTCCCGGGGCGTCCACAACTCCGTGATGCCGACGCCCAGCTCGGCCAGCAGCCGTCGTACCAGGGGCAGGCTGATGCCGATCACGTTGCCGTGGTCGCCGTCGATGCCCTCGATGAACGGGGCCGAGCGGCCGTCGAGGGTGAACGCCCCCGCGACGTGCAGGGGTTCACCCGAGTCGACGTACGCGGCGATCTCCGCGTCGGTGGGCTCGCCGAAGCGGACCACGGTGGAGGCGACGCCCGACACGTACCGCTTGGCCGTCGTGTCCCAGACGCAGTGGCCGGTCTGGAGGGTGCCGGCCCGCCCGCGCATGGCCTTCCAGCGGGCGGTGGCCTCCTGGGCGTCGGCGGGCTTGCCGAGCGCCTGCCCGTCCAGGTCGAGCACCGAGTCGCAGCCGATCACCAGCGCGCCCTGGACCTCCGGGCGGGCCGCCACGACGGAGGCCTTGGCCTCGGCCAGGGCGAGGGCCAGCTCGGCGGGGGTGGGCGCGGTGACGGCGTCCTCGTCGACACCGCTCACCAGCACCTCGGGGGCGAGTCCGGCCTGCCGCAGCAGCCCGAGCCGGGCGGGGGACTGGGAGGCGAGGACGAGTCGACGGCGCGGCTGATCAGTCATGCGGCCAGCGTATCGGCGGCCCCGCCCGGACTCACCTCAGACCGATCAGGATCATCGCGAGGACCATGGCCAGCGCCATGAGAACGCCCAGCCGCCGCAACATGAGCTGCATCTCGCGCAGTTCCGGCGGCGGCTCGTTCTCGGGGTCGGACCACAGCATGTGTACGAGCGTGCGGCGCCGCGGCGCGGGGCGCCTGAGTACGCGTACTCAACTTGTCCGTGACCCGCTGTGAAGACGGCGGCCACCACCGGAAGCCGGTGGTGGCCGATGCCGTGCCGTCGGAAACCCGCGCGGCGGA
>NZ_JBEOWS010000222.1:0-16368 GCF_040296125.1 Streptomyces sp. NPDC002265
GCGGGCCGGGCTGGACGGACCACGTCGGCGGGACGGCCCGGCGGGGCAGGTCAGCGGACCCGGATGAAGACCACGTCGTAGCCGCTCGCGGTGGAGCGGTTCTTGACGTAGACGCCGTCCTTGCCGCCGTTGGGGTTGGTGGTGTTGCCCTCGACGGCGGTGAAGCCGGCGCCGCCGCTCACCGAGCGCACGATGCCGATGTGCTCATGGCCGCCGGTGAAGTCGCTGCCGCCGTTCCAGTCGTAGGCCACGATGTCGCCGGGCTGCGGGCTGTTCGTCACCGACAGGTGGTAGTTGCCGGCCCGCGCCTGCTTGACCCAGCCCGAGACATAGCTGTTGCGGTAGGAGGTGGCGCCGGTCTGCTGGGCCACCCAGCTCACGAACGTCGCGCACCAGGCGTAGTTGTTCGTGGACAGGGACAGGCCCACGGCCGCGCCGTAGCTGTTCGCCCGGGCGCTGCCCTCCACCGTGCCGACCTCGGCCGCGGCGACGTCGTAGATCTTGCTGTAGCCGCCGCCGGGCGGGGGCGTGGTCGGCGGGGTGACCGCGCCGTACAGCGCCGCCTTGGTGTTCGGTCCGACCTGGCCGTCGACCGACAGGCCCTTCTCGGACTGGAAGTCGCGCACCGCGGCGTCGGTCATCGGTCCGAAGTCGCCGTCCACGGCCAGGTCGGCGCCGTGGTGGTTGAGCAGGCTCTGCAACTCGGTGACGCAGCCGCTCTTCTGGCCCTTGACGATGTTCGCCGGGCACGAGGCGGAGTTCAGGTTGATCGGCGCCGGTGCGCCGTTGCCGCCGCCACCGCCGATGTTGGAGTACAGGGCGGCCTTGGTGTTCGGGCCGACCTGACCGTCGACGGACAGGCCGCTCGCGGACTGGAAGGACTTCACGGCCGCCAGGGTCAGCGGACCGAACTCGCCGTCCACGTCCAGGTGCTGGCCCTTGCCGTTGAGCAGGGCCTGAAGGGTGGCGACACAACCTCCGCTCTGCCCCTCCGTGATGTTCGCCGGACAGGACGCCGACCGCAGGTCGATTCCGGTCGCGGGCGATTCGTCGGTGTTGTAGAGCTCGGCCTTGGTGTTCGGGCCGACCTGGCCGTCGACCGAGAGGCCGTGCGAGGACTGGAAACTGCGGACGGCGCTTTCCGTGGCCGGGCCGAAATCGCCGTCCACGTCGATCGAGTAGCCGTAGTGGCGGAGCAGCCGCTGGAGTTCGGTGACGCAGCCGCTCTTGTTGCCCTGGACGATGTTCGCCGGGCAGGACGAGGACAGCAGATTGATCGGCGCGGGCGCCGATCCTCCGGTCGCGTACAGCTTCGCCTTGGTCTGCGGACCCACCAGCCCGTCCACCGCGATCGCGGTGGCGGCCTGGTACTCACGGACCGCGTAGAGGGTGGCCGGGCCGAACTCGCCGTCCACCGTCAGTCCGGCACCGTGCGCGTTGAGCAGGTTCTGGAGTTCCGTGACGCAGCCGCTGACCTGGCCCTTCTGGATCACGCTGGGGCAGGACGAGGAGGTCAGCTTGATCGGCGCGGGCGCTGCCATCGCCGGAACGGCACCGATCAGGGCGATCGTCGAGACCATCGTCGTGGTCGCCGCGAGAACACCGACGCGGGCACGCCAGCCCGGTCTCGCGCTCTTGCTGCCGCGGTTCTGGGCGTGGGGTCTGCCGGCAGGAGCGTCAAGTACGTTTCTCATGACTGCGAAATGTCCCCTTCAGCGGATCTGCGGATTACCGGCCGTACTCGCACCCCGGCACATGCCTGCCATAGGCACGGAATTCGGCGGGCGTGGAGAGGTTGCAATGTCTGTCCGCGTCGGCGCTTTTACGAGCCGACGATTGCCGCATGTAGTCATGCGGTTACGGTCGTCGTCGAATGACTTGAATCGGCCTGCTATTCCGCGCATGACGGTGACAGGTCAAGTGCGCGTACACAATCCTGTGCGACGCAACTGGCTGGATCACGCCGTGATCCGTGGCCGATAAAAAGCGGCGGGTTGACGGCCTTTGAAGTTTCGACCCATTTCAGTGGTACGGATCATTGCGTCGGATCCGAAGGCGGCGTGACCTGTTTGCCGCCGAAACGCGGAAGCCCCGCCCCGGATCATCCGGGGCGGGGCTTGTCGGAGCGCCGGGCAGGCCTTGCACCTGCATTTCCCCGCAGGAAGCGGGGCGTCTTTCCTTGGACCACCAACGCGTGGAGCGTGTCTCGCGTTTCCGCGTCTCGCTCTAGATCGACTATAGCCTGTTCGGGGCCGGTCGGGAAAGCCCAGGTGAACCGGGCGCGACCGGCCGGCGCGGGCCGCCCGACGAGACGGTCCCCGGCACCGCGTCGACCGGTACCGAGGACTCGTACGACTCGTATGACTCATACGACTCGTGGGACTTGTGGGACTCGGGCGACTCGGGCGACTCGGGCGCGAGCAGGCTGCGGGTCAGGGCCGCGGCACCCCGCCGGAGGGTTCGGTGGTGGCGGTCGCGGCGGCCCGGCCCTGCGGGGCGCTGTCGGTCAGGACCAGTTCCTTCGCCCGCCGGAACTCCTCCTCCGTGATCGCGCCGCTCGCCTTCAGGTCCGACAGCTTGGCCAGCTCGTCGGCGCTGTTGGGCCGGGCACCGGCGGCCGTCTGCTCGATGTAGGAGTCGAACTGCTTGCGCTGTTCGCGGGCCTGTTCCAGCTCGCGGCGGCCCATGTCCCTGCCGCGGGCGATGAGGTAGACGAAGACGCCCAGGAACGGCAGCAGGATGACGAAGACCAGCCAGCCGGCCTTGCCCCAGCCGCCCATGTCGTCGTCGCGGAAGATGTCGAAGATGATCCTGAAGAGCAGGAACAGCCACAGGATCCAGAGCCCCAGCCACAGCATGGTCCAGAAGAGGCTCAGCAGCGGGTAGTCGTAGGCGAGATACACCTGTGTGGTCATGTCGTGCCTCCGTTTGGGCGACCGTCTCTCCGCTCCGGCCGTTCGGGCCGGGCCGGCGGAGGTGCGTCCTCCGGTCAGCGACCATGGTGCCCCCTGGAAGTCCACTCGGCATCCGGCCGCACGGACGCCCCGGGCCGCGCGCCGGCCCCCTCCGGCTCGTCCCGACCGCTGTGGCCAGGGCATATCAGCCGCCGCGGGGTCGCCCGTTCGGGCCAGCGGGCGCAACACCCGGACCGCACCTACGCTGAGAGGGCCACCCGCCGACCCGCAGGTGTTCCCGCGGTCGGCGGGCAGTGCGTCTGACTCCCCCACACCGAAAGGCGGTCCCCTATGGCCACCGCGTCCGACGCTCCCGTCCTCGACACGCTAGCCGCCATGACCATCGACTCCATCGAGCGCTGCGGCATGGACGAGAGAACGCTGATCCTCACCCGTATCGCCGCCCTCGTGGCCATGGACGCACCCGCGATCTCCTACCTGGCGCACATCAACCCGGCGGTCAAGGCCGCCCTGACGGTCGAGGAACTCCAGGACGTCCTCATCGCGATCGCCCCCGTCGTGGGCACCCCACGGGTGATGTCGGCCGCGAGCCACATCACCCAGGCGTTCGGTGTCGCCATGGAGCTGGCCGAGGCCGAGGCCGAGGCCATCGCCAACGCCGAGGCCGAAGCCCAGAGCCACCGCCACTCCTGACCCCTCCTGAGGGGACGGTCGCGTCCGCGACCGGGTTCCGGGCCACAGGAGAGGGCATCGCCCCCGAACGCCGTACCGGTGTTCGGGGGCGATGCATGCCGTGGGTCCACCGGGCCGGCTCCAGCGGGCGATCTTGCCGGGCCGACCCGAGAATGAGCGGGAACACCCGCTCGCCGCCATGGCGCGAGGCGGGTCTGCGCGGTCCGGAGGTCGTCGGCCATGGAATCAGGAGCTGATCCGTGATGACGGACGAGAGAGCCGAACGCATCGCCGACTTCATCGCCCCGCTGCGGGTCAAGCCGGGCTCGAAGGTCCGGCTGGGCCGGGACTTCGACCCCCGTTTCAAGGCCGGAGTCAAGAAGCGGGACGGAGCCGAGATGCTGCGGGCCGGGGTGACCCTGCTGGCCGAGTACCAGGAACGGCTGGCCGCCCAGGACACGTACGGCGTGCTGCTGTGCCTCCAGGCGCTCGACGCCGGAGGCAAGGACGGGACGATCCGTCATGTGATGAGCGGCGTCAATCCGCAGGGCGTGCGAGTGAGCAGCTTCAAGGTGCCCTCCGCCGAGGAACTCGACCACGACTATCTCTGGCGCTACGCCCAGCGGCTCCCCGAACGGGGCGAGATCGCCATCTTCAACCGGTCGCACTACGAGGAGGTGCTCGTCGTACGGGTGCACCCCGAGCTCCTCCTCCGGCAGAAGCTGCCCGACGGCTCGCACGGGTCGGACCTGTGGCAGCGGCGCTACCAGGAGATCAACAACTGGGAGCGCTACCTCACGGACAACGGGTTCAAGGTGGTGAAGGTCTTCCTGAACCTGTCGAAGGAGGAGCAGCGCACCCGCTTCCTCAAGCGCCTCGACCTGCCGGAGAAGAACTGGAAGTTCTCCGCCGCCGATGTCCGCGAGCGGCAGTTCTGGGACGACTACCAGGACGCGTTCTCCCGGATGCTGTCGGCCACGAGTACGAAGTGGGCTCCCTGGTACGTGGTGCCGGCGGACCGGAAGTGGTTCGCACGGATCTGCACGGCGGCGATCCTCGCGCACACCCTGATGGACATCGACCCGCAGTACCCGGTGGTGGCGGAGAAGGCGCGCAAGGAACTGCTCGCCACCAGAAAGGAGCTGGTGGCGGAGGCGCCCCCCGGCGTTCCCGCCGACCCGTACGCGGCAGAACATCCCCCGAAGAACGCGCAGACGTCCGACGCCGGGGCGCCGGCCGGGAAGAAGCGCCGTTAGGCCGCCGACAGGGCCGGGCGGGACCGGCCGTGCAGGTCAGCGCAGGGCGACGACGGTGCAGGAGGATTCCGTGGGCGAACAGTCAGTGGCCGCTCAGGACGCTCGGGACGGCTGGTACGCGCGCTCCCCCGAGGAGGTCGTACGCGCCCTCGGCGTCGATCCGGCGGCCGGGCTCACCGCGGCGAGGGCCGCCGAACTGCACACCGCGCACGGCCCCAACGCGCTCCCCGAGGAGGCCAGGACTCCGGCCTGGCGCCGGTTCCTCGGGCAGTACCGCAGCTACATGCAGATCGTCCTGGTGGTCGCGGCGGTGGTCTCGCTGCTCATCAAGGAGTGGACCACCGCGGTGCTGCTGTTCGCCCTGACCCTGCTGAACGCGGTCGTGGGACTGCGTCAGGAGGGCAAGGCCGAGAGCGCGATGAACGCCCTGAAGTCGATGATGAAGGCCACGGCCCGGGTACGCAGGGACGGCACCGAGGCGCACATCCCCGCGGAGCAGCTCGTCGTCGGCGACATCGTGCTCATCTCGGCCGGTGACCAGGTCCCGGCGGACGGACGCATCATCGAGGCCAGCGCGCTCCAGATCGACGAGTCGGCGCTCACCGGCGAGAGCCTGCCCGCCTCGAAGGACACCGCCACACTGCCGGGCGGACAGGACCTGCCGCCGGGCGACCGGACCAACACGGCGTTCATGAACACCCCGGTCACCCATGGCAGCGGGCTGCTGGTGGTGACCGCGATCGGCGCCGACACAGAACTCGGCAAGATCTCCGGACTGCTGTCCGCCACCGAGAAGGAGGTACCGCCGCTCACCAAGGAACTCGACACGCTGACGCTGTGGATCACGGGAGCGGCGGGGCTCACGATGGTCGTGATGTTCGCCCTGGGGCGCAACCGGGGCCAGGCCTGGGACACCCTGTTCGTCAGCGCGGTCTCCCTGGCCATCGCCGCCATTCCCGAGGCCCTGCCCACGGTGACCCAGGCGATCCTTTCCGTCGGAAGTCTCAACCTGGCCAGACGCAACGCCATCGTCAAGGAACTGCCGTCGGTCGAGACGCTGGCGTTCACGTCGGCGATCAACTCGGACAAGACCGGCACCCTGACGATGAACCAGATGACGGCCGTCGAGGTGCTCAGTCCCACCGACAAGTACACCGTCTCGGGCACGGGATACGGGCTGGAGGGGAAGGTCCACCATGCGGCAGGATCCTCCGCGGGCATCGAGGACGCGATCCTTCCGTACGTCCTGGCCAGTGACGCGAAGCTGGTCGACGGCCGGGTGGTGGGCGACCCCACCGAAGGAGCGCTGCTGGTGCTGGCCCACAAGGCGGGGCTGGACACGGACACGACCAGGGAGGGTCTCCCCCGCCTCGCGACCCTGCCGTTCGACCCCGAGTACAAACTGATGGCCACCTTTCACTCGGCGCTCGACGCCGGGGGCCGGCCGGTCGTCCGCTGCTTCGTCAAAGGCGCGGCGCCGGCGGTCATGGCCCGGGTCGACAGCGCGCTCGCGGCGGGCGAGACCGTGCCGTGGGACGCCGGGCTGCTGGGCCGGGCGCAGGCGCAGATCGAGCGGATGGGCGGCGAGGGACGCCGGGTGATGGCCGCGGCCACCCGGGACCTCGACCCGGCCGCCTTCGATCCGGACGGCGACCTGCTCGGCTATGTCGACGGGCTGCGGATGAGCAGCCTCGTGGCGATGGTGGACCCGCCCCGCGAGGAGTCGAAGTCCGCCGTGGCGGACGCTCAGGCCGCGCACATCCGGGTCCGGTTGGTGACCGGCGACGACGTCACCACCGGGGCGGCGATCGCCCGGCAGATCGGCATCCCCGGTGAGGCGGTGCTCGGCGCCGACTTCGCCGCGATGAGCGAGACGGAGCGGATGGCCCGGATCGACGACATCGGTGTCCTGGGGCGGGTCGCGCCGGAGCACAAGGTGCTGCTCGCCGACACGCTGAAGAAGAAGGGCGACGTCGTCGCGATGACCGGGGACGGTGTCAACGACGCGCCCGCCATCAAGGCCGCCGACATCGGCATCGCGATGGGCAGCGGCACGGACGTGGCGAAGACCGCCAGCCGCATGATCCTCTCCGACGACAACTTCGCCACCATCGTCTACGCCGTGGAACAGGGCCGGACGATCTACGACAACCTCACCAAGTACATCCGGTTCGTGCTGCTTCTGCTGGTCACGTTCGTGCTGACGTTCCTCGGCGCCACCGTCTTCAACATCGCCGCGGGAGAGCCCTTCACCCCGCCGCAGGTGCTGTGGATCCACTTCGTGGTCAACGCCTCCTTCGGCTTCGCGCTCGGCTTCGACCAGGAGAGCCCGGGGCTGATGCGCCGCAGACCGCGTCCGCGCGGGGAGACGGTGCTCACCCGGTCCGTGCTCCTCACGGTGGGGCTCTCCGGGCTGGCGATCACCTGCGTCCTGCTCGGGCTGATCAAGCTGGGACAGGCCCACTTCGGCAGCACCGCGACAGGTCAGTCGATCGCGTTCACCGCGTTCGCCCTCTGTCTGATCGTGGCCGCGTTCGAATGCCGCAGCGAGACGGACTCGGTGCTGACCTCCTCCACGTTCGACAGCAGGCAGATGAACTGGGTGGCCCTGGCGCAGCTGGTGCTCTCGGTCCTGGTGACGCAGTTGGACGGGTTCCGCCGCATGCTGGGGACCACCTCGATCAACGCCCGTCAGTTCGGCTGGGCCCTGCTGTCGGCCGTGGCCCTGCTGGCGGTGTGGGAGCTGGGCAAGCTGGTGGCCCGCCTACGGATGGATGAGGGACGGCGGGTGAGCGGCAGGTGAGCGGGGGTCACCGGACGGAACCGGTCCCGGTGCGACCGATCCCGGTACGGGCGTCGCGGCTGCGCAAGGTCCCGACGGGACGCGTCCGGCCGGGCAGGTTCCGGCTGGGAAAGATCCGACTGGGCAGGATCCGGATGAGCAAGGTCCGGATGGGCACGATCCGGCTGCGACGGTTCCGCATGGGGAGGGTCCGGCTGGGCAGGATCCGGCTGCGGCGCCTCTGGCTGCGCCGGATCCGAGCGAGGCGGATCCTGACGGAACGCGTCCCGGGGCAGCACATCCGGACAGGATGGATCCTGGCGGAGAACCTCCTGACGGACCACATCCGGATGGGGTGGATCCGGAGGGGTTGGCCCCGGACGGGTCGGCCTCGGACGGAGGGTGTCCAGACGGAGACCATCCGGACCGGGGCCGTCCGAGCGGGGACCGTACGGACAGGAGCCGTCCGGACAGAAGCCGTCCGAGCGGAAACCGTCTGGGCAGGAGCCGTTCGGACAGGAGCCGTCCGGGCGAGGCGGATCCTGGCGGAGCACATCCGCGCGGGGCGGATCCGGGCGGGGCGGATCCTGGCGAGGCGAAGGGACGGTCCGTGACCCACCCGCACGGCAGCCGCACGGTCGCGTCCCGGCTGCGGGCCCGGCTGCGGGCCGTTCCCGGGATCCGTGCGCTGTCGTCGTACCGGCGCGAGTGGCTGGTCAAGGACCTGGTCGCGGGCGTCGTCCTGACCACGCTGCTGGTGCCGCAGGGCATGGCGTACGCCGAACTGGCGGGCCTGCCGAGCATCACCGGCCTGTACACCACGATCCTCTGCCTGATCGGCTACGCGGTGTGCGGGCCGTCGCGCATTCTGGTGCTGGGCCCGGACTCCTCGCTGGGGCCGATGATCGCCGCCACCGTGCTGCCCCTGGTGGCGGCGGGCGGGGATGCCGACCGGGCGGTCGCGCTCGCCTCGGTGCTCGCGCTCATGGTCGCGGCGATCATGATCCTGGCGTCGGTGGCGAAGCTCGGCTTCATCGCCGACCTGATCTCCAAACCGACGATGATCGGCTATATGAACGGCCTGGCCCTCACCATCCTGATCGGCCAGCTGCCCAAACTGCTCGGGTTCAAGGTCGAGGCGGACACCCTGATCGGGGAGTGCGCCGGCCTGGTGCGGGGGCTGGCCGGCGGAGCGGTGGTACCGGCCGCGGCCGCGGTCGGGATCTGCGGGATCCTGCTGATCCTGGTGCTGCAACGGCTGGTGCCGAAGGTACCCGCGGTGCTTGTGATGGTGGTCCTCGCGATCGCCGCCGCCGCGCTCTTCCACCTCGGCGAGCACGGCGTCGACCTGGTCGGTGTACTGCCCTCGGGTTTCCCCCCGTTCACGATCCCTCAGGTCCGACTGGCCGATCTGGCGCCGCTGTTGGGCGGCGCGCTGGGCATCGCCCTGGTGTCACTGGCCGACACGATCTCCAACGCGTCGGCCTTCGCGGCCCGTACCGGGCAGGAGGTCCGGGGCAACCAGGAGATGGCCGGAGTGGGGGCGGCCAATCTGGCGGCCGGCCTCTTCCAGGGCTTCCCGGTCAGCACCAGCGGATCCCGTACGGCCGTGGCGGAGCGGGCGGGAGCCAGGAGTCAGCTCACCGGCCTGGTGGGGGCCGCGCTCATCGTCCTCATGCTCGTGCTGGTCCCGGGCATGTTCCGCGATCTTCCCCAGCCGGCCCTCGCCGCCGTCGTGATCACCGCGTCGCTGTCCCTGGCCGATGTGCCGGGGACAGTACGGCTGTGGCGGCAGCGCAGGGCGGAGTTCCTGCTGTCGGTCGCGGCCTTTCTCGGCGTGGCGCTGATCGGTGTCCTGCCGGGGATCGCCATCGCCGTGGCGCTGTCCGTCCTGAACGTCTTCCGGCGCGCCTGGTGGCCGTACAACACCGTGCTGGGACGGGTGGAGGGGCTGGAGGGCTATCACGACGTCCGTTCATACCCGGACGCCGGCCGGCTTCCCGGGCTGGTGATCTACCGGTTCGACGCACCGCTGTTCTTCGCCAACGCCAGGACCTTCCGCGACGCGATCCGGCGGATGGCGCGCGCCGAGCCGCGGCCGCGCTGGATCGTGATCGCCGCGGAGCCGATGACCGATGTGGACACCACCGCCGCCGACGTCCTCCAGGAGCTGGACGTGGCACTCAACGCCGAGCACGTCCATCTGGTGTTCGCCGAGCTGAAGGACCCCGTGCGGCGCAAGATCGAGCAGTACGGGCTCACCCGCACCATCGATCCGCGTCACTTCTTCCCCACCGTGGAGGCCGCCGTCGCCGCCTTCCGGCTGAGCACCGACGCGGAGTGGACGCCGCCCGCAGGCCAGGGCCCTCCCTTGCCCGCCCCCGAACCGCCGCCCGCCGCCCCCGAACCACCCACCGGTTCCGGCCCCGGCCTCGCGGGTCCTCCCCCGGACCAGGAGCGGTGAGCCGTCAATCCTGAGCCGCACCGGCCTTTTGGGCGGCACCGGCCTCCTGGGCGTGGCGCTCCTCGATGCGCGCGACGACACGCTGCCGGGCCAGCCTGCGAGCCGTGTTCAGCCTTGCGTCGGCGGCGAGCAGCGGAACCCACAGCAGCCACCCCCAGAGGCTGTAGGTCACCACGCCCGTCTCGACGAGCACGCGGTTCACCGTGAGGGCCGCCAGGGGGGTGGCCACGTACAGGGCGGCGCGGTGGGTCAGCAGGAGGCGCAGGGGTGCGTTGGCCCGGCCCTGGAGCAGTTCGAGGGCCGCCGCGAGTTCCGCCGCCTTCAGGTCCTCTCCGCCGGCGTCGGACGCGCCCTCGCGGGAGGCGCCGGAACGCAGCGCGTCGACGACCTGTTCGTTGAGCTCGGCCGTCTCGGCCTGCCGTATCTCGCTCCGGCCGACAGCGGCGACGAAGTCGTCCCAGTACCCTCGGCCGGCCCAGCTCAGGGCGTCGTCGACGCGCTCGCGGTACGGCGACCCGGCCGGGGCCAGCTCGTCGATGCGTGCCCTCAGCGAGCGGACGCGTGCGGCCCGGGCCGGGTGGTCGAACGCGTCGGCGCGCAGACACAGTTCGAGGTAGCACACGTGCAGGCCGAGATCGTCCGGGGCCAGTGCGAGGCCCTTGCGATAGGCGCGCTCGGCCTCGGCGTCGTGGTCGTCCTCGTCCTCCGCGGCGTGGGCCTGACCCAGCCAGCGGTAGAGCGTCGCGGACGGCCCCGCCTCGTCGAGTCCCGTCTGCGCCGTGCGTCGGACGGCCGCGAAGCCACCGACGGCGAAAAGCTCCGAACACCGCTGCGCGTACGGCTGTGCCGCTTCCATGTCCCACTCCTGTCGCGCGGACGGGCGCTCTCGGTCGTCACGGGGTTCCCGTCACAGCCGAAGCCCAAGATCCACACAGGATATGAGCATGCCACACCCGGAGCGGGCGGTGCGCCCGCGCACCCGCCCCCGACCTGACGTCGGTTCGCGATCGGCCACGACGGCAACTCCGGTCACCGACAGGGCTTCTGACACCTATGCGCCTTCAACTCATTGCAGGCGCGGGCGAATTCCGGCGCAGCTTTGCTTCACATCTTGACGACTCTGGTTCAGACCTTTAGGTTCCCGAGCACCGCGGTTCCATGAATGCGCTCATCGTTCATGGATGTGAACACCCCCCACCATCAGCCTCCAGCGGAAGACTGTGACTTCCTGATGACCAGACGACTCCCGGCACGCTCCGTCGTGCTGCGCGGAACGCTGACCACCGCCCTGCTCGCGCTCTCGGCCGGCGCCCTCGGCACGGCCTCCGCCGCCGCGGCCACCGGCACGATCACGGGCCTCGCGGGCAAGTGCCTCGACGTGGCCGGTGCGAACACGGCGAACGGTACGGCCGTACAGCTCTACGACTGCAACGGCACCGCCGCCCAGCAGTGGACGGTCGGCACCGACGGGACGGTCCGGGCGCTCGGCAAGTGCCTTGACGTCACCGGCAATTCGACCGTCAACGGGGCCAGGCTCCAACTGTGGGACTGCACCGGCGGTGCCAACCAGCGGTGGACGGTCACCGCGGCGCGCGACCTCGTCAACCCGCAGGCCGACAAGTGCGCGGACGTCACGGGCAACACCTCCGCGAACGCGACCCCGATCCAGCTCTGGACCTGCACCGGCAGCGCCAACCAGAAGTGGACCGCGCCCGCGGCCGGCGGCGGCACGACACCCGCCGCTCCGATGGCCGTCGCACCGTACCTGTACAACGGGTGGGGCAACCCGCCCAGCCCCACCACCGTCATGAACGCCACCGGCGTCAAGTGGTTCACGCTGGCGTTCGTGCTCAGCAACGGCTACTGCAACCCGCAGTGGGACGGCAGCCGCGCCCTGACCGGCGGCGTCGACCAGCAGACGGTCACCACCGTGCGCGCGGCCGGCGGTGACGTCATCCCGTCGTTCGGCGGCTACAGCGGCAACAAGCTGGAGAGTTCCTGTTCCAGCGCCGGGGAGCTGGCGGCCGCGTACCAGAAGGTCGTCAACGCCTACGGTCTCAAGGCGATCGACATCGACATCGAGGCCGACGCCTACAGCAGCGCGACGGTCCAGCAGCGCACGGTGGACGCGCTGAAGACCGTCAAGGCCAACAACCCGGGCCTCAAGGTGTACGTCACCATCGGCACCGGGCAGAACGGCCCCGACACGAGTCTGATCAACCGGGCCGCGGCGTCCGGACTGACCGTGGACAGCTGGACGATCATGCCGTTCGACTTCGGCGGCGCGGGACAGAACATGGGCACGCTCACCCAGCGGGCCGCCGAAGGCCTCAAGACCGCGCTCAGGAACGCGTACGGCTACAGCGACGACCAGGCGTACCGCGACATGGGCATCTCCTCCATGAACGGGATCACCGACCAGAACGAGACGGTGACCGTCGCCGACTTCCAGGCGATCCTCGGCTACGCGCAGCAGCACCACCTGGCCCGGCTGACGTTCTGGTCCGTCAACCGCGACCGTCCCTGCACCGGCGGCGTCGCCGACAGCTGCTCCGGGGTGAGCCAGCAGAACTGGGACTACACCCGCGTTTTCGCGAAGTACACCGGCTGACCCTCCCCACGTCGGGATCCACACCGCCCGGGTCCCGCACCTCCCGGGCCTCGCACCGCCAACCCCCCACCACTCCAGGAGAGTTCCTGTGCCCAGATCCAGCAGACCGCCGTCCGGCCGTCCCCGGACGCCGAGGACGGTGTCCCTGATCGCCGTCGTGGCCGCGACGGTGTCGGGGGTGACCCTCACCGCGCAGGACCAGGCGTCCGCCGCGGCCGCCGCGCTGCCCACCGGCTGGGCCACCGTCGTCAACGCGGGCAGCGGCAAGTGCGTCGACGCCCGCGCGGCCGGCACGGCGGACGGCACCGTCGTCCAGCAGTACACGTGCAACAGCAGCCAGGCCCAGCAGTGGCGGCTGACGGCCACCTCCGGCGGCTACGCCCGGGTGGACGGCCGCAACGACGCCACCAAGTCCTGGGACGTCACCGGTGTCTCGACCGCCGACAGCGCGCCGGTGCAGCTGTGGACGTACGGCGGCGGCAACAACCAGCAATGGCAGGCCGTCGCAGAGGCGAGCGGCGCGTACCACTTCGTGAACCGCAACAGCGGCAAGTGCCTGGACGTGCCGAGCGCGTCCACCGCGGACAGCGTGCAGCTCCAGCAGTACACCTGCAACGGCACGGCGGCGCAGTCCTTCTTCGTCGATCCCGTCGACGCGACACCGCCGCCCGGCACCCCGGACCTCGGCCCGAACGTCACCGTCTTCGATCCGTCGACGCCCGCCGCCACCATCCAGAGCAGCCTCGATGCGGCCTTCGCACAGCAGGAGACCAACCAGTTCGGCACCGCCCGCAAGGCCTTCCTGTTCAAGCCCGGCACCTACGACGCCAACGCCAACGTCGGCTTCTACACCCAGGTCGCGGGGCTCGGCCTCTCCCCCGACGACGTGAACATCCGCGGTTCGGTGCACGCCGAGGCCGACTGGTTCCAGGGCAACGCCACCCAGAACTTCTGGCGTTCGGCGGAGAACCTGTCGGTGACCCCGACGGGCGGCGCGGACCGCTGGGCGGTGTCGCAGGCGGCCCCGTACCGGCGGATGCATCTGCGCGGCAACCTCGCCCTGGACGACGGCGGTTGGTCCAGCGGCGGCTACATGGCCGACACGAAGATCGACGGGCAGGTCAACTCGGGCTCGCAGCAGCAGTGGCTGTCGCGCAACACCGAGTGGGGCAGCTGGACCGGCTCCAACTGGAACATGGTCTTCGTCGGCGCCAGGAACGCGCCTACCAACAGCTTCCCCAGCCCGCCGTACACCACCGTCGCCCAGGCGCCGGTCACCCGGGAGAAGCCCTTCCTGTACGTGGACGCGGCGGGCGCCTGGAAGGTGTTCGTGCCCGCCGAACGCACGAACACCAGCGGGACCACCTGGAGCGCCGGCACCCCGGCGGGCACCTCGCTGTCCTTGTCCGACTTCTTCGTGGTCAAGCCGGGCGCGACCGCCGCACAGATGAACGACGCGCTCGCCCAGGGCAAGAACCTGCTGGTGACCCCGGGGGTCTACCACCTCGACCAGACGCTGAAGGTGAACCGGGCCGACACGGTCGTGCTGGGCCTGGGGCTGGCGACGCTCGTCCCCGACAACGGGATCACCGCGGTCTCCGTCGCCGACGTCGACGGCGTGCAACTGGCCGGTCTGCTGATCGACGCCGGGACCACCAACTCCGCGCAGCTCATGGAGATGGGACCGAGCGGCTCGGCCGCGGACCACAGCGCCGACCCCAGCTCGCTGCACGACGTGTTCTTCCGGATCGGCGGCGCGGGCGTCGGCAGGGCGACCACCAGCCTGACGGTCAACAGCGACGACGTCATCGGCGACCACCTGTGGCTGTGGCGGGCCGACCACGGCAGCGGGGTGGGCTGGACCAGCAACACGGCCGACACCGGTCTGGTCGTCAACGGCGACGACGTGACGATGTACGGCCTGTTCGTCGAGCACTACCAGAAGTACCAGACGGTCTGGAACGGCAACGGCGGCCGCACGTACTTCTACCAGAACGAGATGCCGTACGACCCGCCCAACCAGGCGTCCTGGATGAACGGTTCCACGCAGGGCTACGCCGCCTACAAGGTGGCCGGCTCGGTGACGAGTCATCAGGTGTACGGCTTCGGCAGCTACTGCTACTTCAACGTCAACCCCGGCGTCGCCGCCGAGCGCGCCATCGAGGCCCCGAACACCGCGAACGTGAAGTTCAAGGACATGGTGACCGTCTCCCTCGGGGGCACCGGGACCATCCGGCACGTCGTCAACGACCGCGGCGGGCCGTCCAACTCCGCCACGAACGTCGCCAACCTCGTCAGCTACCCGTGACCCGCACGGAGAGGACAGTCAGCCGATGAGCACCTTCACTTCCGGTACGGCACGCGCGGCCCTGCGGGTCTTCCTGCTGCTGGCGACCTTGCTCACCCTCGCCGCGCCGCCCGCCGCCCGGGCGAGCACGGCGGCCACCCCGTTCAAGGTGCTGGCGCTGTACAGCGGCACCTGGGACGCGGCGCACATCGACTTCGACAAGGAGGCCAACGACTGGTTCCCGCGGCAGGCCGCGGCGAACGGCTTCACCTACACGTCCAGCACCGACTGGAACCTGCTGAGCAACGGCGGCGTCAACGCCTACCAAGTGGTGCTGTTCCTCGACGACCTGCCGCAGACGGCCGCCCAACGGGCCGGCTTCGAGCAGTACATGAGGGGCGGCGGCGGCTGGCTGGGCTTCCATGTCTCGGCCTTCACCACCGACGCGGCGAGCTGGCCCTGGTACCACGACCAGTTCCTCGGCAGCGGCAACTTCCGCTCCAACACCTGGGGTCCGACCTCGGCCGTGCTGAAGGTCGAGGACCGCACCCAACCGGCCACCAGGAACCTGCCGGCCACGTTCACCTCGGCGGTCAGCGAGTGGTACAGCTGGTCCAACGACCTGCGGCAGAACCCGGACATCAAGATCCTGGCCTCCGTCGACCCCAGCAGCTTCCCGCTGGGCACCGACCCGAACCAGAGCTGGTACAGCGGTTACTACCCGATCCTGTGGACCAACACGAAGTACCGGATGCTGTACGCGAACTTCGGTCACAACGCGATGAACTACGACACGAACACCCGCCTGTCGTCGACGTTCGCGAGCGAGACGCAGAACCGGTTCCTGCTGGACGGTCTGAAGTGGCTGGGCGGGGCCGACGGCACGACCCCGCCGACCGGTCCGGTCTCCGAGACGGCCTGGTACTCGCTGACGAACGACGGCAACGGCACCTGTGTGGACGCCCGTTCGGCCGCCACGGCGAACGGCACCGCGATCCAGCAGTACGCCTGCAACGGCACGCAGGCACAGCAGTTCCGGTTCCGGGCGACCGACAGCGGCTACCGACAGGTCGGCGTACGCCTCAACCCCACACAGGTCATCGACGTGACCGGCGTCTCGACCGCCGACAACGCACCGCTGCAACTGTGGAGTTACGGCGGCGGACAGAACCAGCAGTGGCTGCCGGTCGAGGAGAGCCCCGGGCACTACCGCCTCACCGCCCGGCACAGCGGCAGGTGCCTGACCGCGGCGAGCAGCGCGGCGAACAGCGTGCAGCTCACCCAGCGCACCTGCGACGGCTCCGCCGCACAGCGCTTCACCCTGACGGCACAGCCCTGACCCTGCCCCTGACCATCTGAGCCTGGACAGGGGAACGGCGAG